>NZ_JBANAZ010000049.1:0-73861 GCF_059803455.1 Bradyrhizobium sp. UFLA05-108
TGCGACGATGTCCGTGCTGTACTGCTCTCATCCAAAGACGTACCGTGCGGATGATTTTATGACACAGTAAGACTAAAACCGGGTCACGATCTCCGAAAGTGCCGGGCGAGGGCGGTCTTCGCTCGGCTTGGTCGGTCGGCCGATGTGGACGAGGCCGGCCAGCTTCTCGTCGGGCTTGAGCCCGAGCCCTTCCAGCACGTCGCGGTCGAAGGCAAACCAGCCGGTGAGCCAGCACGCGCCATAGCCGAGCGCAGTTGCGGCCGTGACGATGTTCATGACGCTGGCGCCGGCCGACAATTCCTGCTCCCAGGCCGGCACCTTGGGATGCGGCTTGGTGAAGCTGACGATCCCGATGACGAGCGGGGCGTCAGTCAGCCGCTTCCTTTCGACCTCGATCTCGGCCGCGGGTGCACCCGGATTCTTGCGCGCGAACACGCGCGCGATCACTTCGCCGGCGCGCATCCGGGCCTCGCCCTCGAAGACGATGAAGCGCCAAGGCGCAAGCTTGCCGTGATCCGGCACTCGCGCGCCGATGGTGAGGATCGTCTCGAGCTCGGACGGCGAGGGGCCAGGCCCCGCCATCTCGCGCGGCTTGACGGAGCGGCGGGTCTTCAGGAGGTCGATGGCGTCGGGCACGGAAGTTTCCTCTTCGGCTGGTCGTCGGGCATGCCTACCCGAGATAAGCATGCATGCCCGCAACCGAAAGCGAGTTTAGACCGATTTCAGCGATCAGGCCGCGCTGCGCGCCCGCTGGACGTCCGGTGGGGTTGCCTCATCGAGAAGCGCAGCCAGTGCCTCGGCCGTCGGCATCACCTTCTGGCCGTCGCTGCCGAGCCGACGGACGGAGACTGACTGCGTCTCGGCCTCCTTCTTGCCGACTACGAGCAGCGCCGGGATTTTCGCCAGGGAGTGCTCACGGACCTTGTAGTTGATCTTCTCGTTGCGCAGGTCGATCTCAACGCGCAAGCCGGCGCGGCGTGCCTGTTCCACCACCTGCTTGGCGTATTCGTCGGCTTCCGAGGTGATGGTGGTCACCACCACCTGCACCGGCGAGAGCCAGAGCGGGAAGTTGCCGGCATAGTGCTCGATCAGGATGCCGATGTACCGCTCCATCGAACCGCAGATCGCGCGGTGCACCATCACCGGCGGCTTCTTGCCGCCGTCATGATCGATATAGAACGCGCCGAACCGCTCCGGCAGGTTGAAGTCGACCTGCGTGGTGCCGCACTGCCAATCACGGCCGATGGCATCGCGCAGCACGTACTCGAACTTCGGCCCGTAGAACGCGCCTTCGCCCGGATTGATCTCGGTCTTGATGTGATTGTTCTGCGACTGGATCTCGCGCAGCACGGTCGCCATCACGCGCTCGGCATGATCCCACATCGCATCGGTGCCGACGCGCTTGTCGGGGCGGGTCGAAAGCTTCACGGTGAGGTCACCGGTGAAGCCGAAATCGGCATAGGTCGACAGGATCAGGTCGTTGATCTTGAGACACTCGTCGGCGAGCTGCTCCTCGGTGCAGAAGATGTGAGCATCGTCCTGGGTGAAGCCGCGCACGCGCATCAGGCCATGCATGGCGCCCGACGGCTCATAGCGATGCACCACGCCGAACTCGGCGAGCCGCATGGGCAGGTCGCGGTAGCTCTTCAGGCCATGCTTGAAGATCTGCACGTGGCCGGGGCAGTTCATCGGCTTCAGCGCAAACCAGCGCTTGTCCTCAGCCTCGTCGCCGGCGGACTGCGCCGCGAACATGTTTTCGCGATACCAGCCCCAATGGCCGGAGGTCTCCCACAGCACCTTGTCGAGGATCTGCGGGGCGTTGACCTCGCTATAGTCGCCGGTCAGGCGCCGGCGCATATAGGCGATGAGCTGCTGGAAGATAGTCCACCCCTTGGGGTGCCAGAACACGACGCCCGGACCTTCCTCCTGGAAGTGGAAGAGGTCGAGCTCGCGCCCGAGCTTGCGATGGTCGCGCTTCTCGGCTTCCTCGATCTGCTTGAGGTAAGCGTCGAGGTCCTCCTGCTTGGCAAAGGCGGTGCCGTAGATGCGGGTCAGCATCGGGTTGTTGGAATCGCCGCGCCAATAGGCGCCGGCCACCTTCATCAGTTTGAACGCGTTGCCGATCTTGCCGGTGGAGGTCATGTGCGGGCCGCGGCACAGATCGAACCAGTCGCCCTGGAAATAGATCTTGATCGGCTCATTGCCGGGAATGGCATCGACCAGCTCGACCTTGAAGGCCTCGCCCTTGTCGCGGAACACCTGTTTGGTCTTCTCGCGATCCCAGACTTCCTTCGTGAAGGGTTTGTCGCGCGCGATGATCTCGCGCATCTTTTTCTCGATCGCGGCAAAATCTTCCGGGGTGAACGGTTCGTTGCGGAAGAAGTCGTAATAGAAGCCGTTCTCGATCACCGGGCCGATGGTGACCTGAGTGCCCGGCCACAGAGCTTGCACGGCTTCCGCCAGCACGTGTGCGGCGTCATGCCGGATCAACTCCAGCGCGCGGGGATCGTCGCGACCCACGAACTCGATCTTGGCATCGGCCTCGATGGGATCGTTGAGATCGGCGAGCGCGCCGTCGAGCGCCATCGCCACCGTGCGCTTGGCGAGCGACGGCGAGATGTCCTTGGCGATGTCGAGGCCGGTAATGCTCTTGTCGAATTGGCGCTTGGCGCCGTCGGGGAAGGTGAGGGTAATCTTCGCGGCCGGGGTCACGGGCTTCAAATTGCTGAGGCTGTACTGGAAACCGGATTCGGACTTGTGGTCGTCGGACATGGTATTTCTCCTGAAGCTCACTCCTGCGAACGAGCGCAGGTAAGCGGGAACGAGCGGTATATCAGGCGATTCGGCCTGTGCAATCGGGCAAAACGAGGAAATTGCCTGCGAATATCCCGTTTCGATACCCGACGCCAGACGCGATCTTGACGTTGCATGCCTCCACAGGTTGTTATTTCATGGGGCGTATCGGAGATGCCCGTGGTTTTGGGGTTGAACACGGCCGGTGCGCGCGGCGACATCGTGGATCCGGCGAAATAGATGGTCGGCCCTTCCATGCCCGGCCGGTGTTGCCTACATGCAGCTGCATGAAAGTCGATTCCGCCGCCCGCCGCTTTGCACCAACCGCCCTGATGCTTGGAAATGTCGTCACCGGCTGCTCGGTGTTGGCGCCGGCCGGGATGCTCCCGGAATTGTCGTCGGAGCTCGACATCAGCATCCGCACCGCGGGCCTTCTGATCACCTTCGGCGCCATCACGCTCTGCATCGGCTCGCCGCTGACGGCATGGCTGACCAGCCGGATCGAGCGGCGCATGCTGCTCACCATAACGCTCGCGCTGCTTGCCGTCGGCAATGTCGGTTCGGCCCTCGCACCTGACTATATGAGTCTGCTCGCCATTCGCCTGGTGATGCTCGCGATTGGCGCGCTCTATACGCCGCAGGCCGCAGGCACTGCGGCGATCATCGTACCGGTCGAAAAGCGTGGCAGCACGATCGCCTATGTGTTTCTCGGATGGTCGATTGCCGCGGCCGTCGGACTGCCGCTGATCACCTTCATCGCCAGCCGCTATGGTTGGCGGGCATCCTACGGCGCGATTGGCGGGCTCGGCTGCCTCAGCTTCCTCCTGTTGCTATGGCGCCTGCCGGCGGGACTGAAGGGCACGCCGGTCGACTTGCAGACCTGGGGCGAAGTCGGACGCAATCGCACCATCGTGCTGCTGCTTGCGATCACCATGTTGCAGATGTCCGGGCAGTTCGTGATCTTCACCTTCATGGGGCCGCTCTTGAATAAACTGACGGATGCCAGTCCCGATGCGATCGGTCTGGCCTTCGGCGTCTACGGCGTCTGCGGCTTCTTGGGCCTCCTCTTTGCCACGCGCATCGTCGATAGCTGGGGGCCCTACAGGACCTCGGTTCTGTTCACGAGCCTGCTGCTCGCGGGCGTCGCCGGATGGGCGCTGGGCGCCGGCAATTTTGCACTGATGGTCCTCTCGGTCGCGGTCTGGGGGCTGGGCTTTGCCTCGACCAACTCGATGCAGCAGGTGCGCCTGGTGGCAGCGGCGCCGTCGCTGGCGCCGGCCACCGTCTCGCTCAATACGTCCGTGCTCTATATCGGGCAGGCCGTGGGATCGGCAGCAGGCGGGGCCTTGTTCGCGCGCGATCTCTTGCACACCATCGGCTTCGTGGCGGCCGGCTTCGTCGTTCTCGCGCTCGCCGTCGTCGGGCTGACCCGGCCCCGGCAGGCCGTGGCGACGGTCGCGGCATAGTGCAAAGTCCCTCACATCCGGCTTTTCCCCTCAGCGGACGCTTGGCAAACCGCGCAGGAGGGCGCTAGAAGGCGAGGGGTGGGGGACCAACGAGAGCTGACTAAGATGAGGATGATTCTGGCGCTTGTCGCGGTGCTTTATTCGGCCGCCGCTTTTGCGCAAACCGACACGCCGATGGTTGGCGACAAGCCGCTGGTGCAGGTCAAGCCCAAGGGTGCCAGCAAGGGCACCAAGGAGGCGGCGGCCAAGGGCAAAACCGAGGCGGCTGCGCCCAAGGGCAAGCCGCAGTCCACCGCGGTCAGGCTGCAGGCCTGTCTCGATCTCGACGACGGCACCAAGGACCGGCTCAACTGCTACGACGAGGTGATCCCGCCGGCGCCGAAGCCGAAGCCCGCAAAAGCGAAGGGCGTTGCCGACTGCCGCTTCTTCAAGGAAGAGGACGAGCGCCTGGCCTGCTTCAACGGCTTTGCGGAAAGCATTCCGAAGCTGCCCAAGAATTAATTGCGCCCGATTAGGAGAGCGTGCTGATCCACAGCTAGTCGCTGATCCGGGTCAGCACCGCGCGGAAGGCGACACCTGGAAGCTGCAGCGCGCTGCCCTCGAACTCCGCCATCTCGCCGTCTTCACGGCCGCTGAGCGTGAGCGTGATCCTGTCGGTTCCGAACAGCGGGCGGAAGGTCGGATCGTCGTTATAGCGCTCGGTCGAGATCTTGACCTTGATGCTCTCGCCCTCGCCGGTGTAGGTGCCGACGAAGGCGAAAGCCGAATTGCCGCCGCGCAGCTTGCCGCCGGTCACATAGAGCACCCCGCACCCGGTGCCGTGCACGGTGTGAAAGTTCGCCTTGTAGAGTCCCTCACGCAACCTCGGTCCCTCAGAGAATCCCCAGTCCACGTTATGGGCATCGTCAGGGGAAACAATCCCGGGCATTCCGGGAGGCTCCGGCCATCAACATCACATTTTGATCAGCAAGCGAGATTCTTGAAGTCCGGGCATCCGCATGTCGGTACGCGCGGAAAACGCTAGCGACTTGAAGCCGACGAAGTGCTCGCAGCGACGCGCGTGAGTGCCAGCGACGGTGTCGCCGACATCTTGACCAGCACGTCCTTGAGTGGATTTTGCGTCCAGGCGCGGGTCACGTAGTCGCGATGCCTGATGCCGTCGCCGGTCTCGACGAACACCACGCTGCCGGGACGCAAGGGGCCGTCCATGTCCTCCGAGACGCTGATGCCCTTTTGCCGGAGCATGCTCATCAGCTCGCGATCGCGCTGCGCGGTGTAATGGGTATAGGAGCTGACGAAAAAGCCGGAGCGGTGCCGCTCGATCCATGAGGCGAACTTGTCGAGTTCGCCATAGACCGCGTCGAGCAGCACGACGCCGCGAACACGGTCGCTGATGCCGCCCACCTCGAGGCTCCAGGCGGTCGGCAGGAAACCGCCGCTATAGCCGACGACGACGATCGGCATGTTGGCGAAGGCGCGCGCGCTATCGGGATCGCCATAGAGGCGGGCGAGATGCTGGCTCGATTCCTCCATGAAGCGCTTGAGCCCGCCGGGCTGCCAGAACTTGCCGGCGCTGGAATCGGCGGCATCGACCGCCATCTGCGGTGCGAGCAGCACGGCGTTGGCGCCGGAGTCGGAGATCTGCTGCGGCACCAATTGCCGGTCGCGCACGTCGCGCTCCAGCGTCGCGCCGTTGCCGTGGAAGAACACCACGATCACGCCGGGCTTACGCACGTCGAAATGCTCGGGCACGTGCACGAGCACGCGGCTGTCATTGTAGGTTTCGTCCTGCCAGAACACGCGTCCCGAATAGCTGCGGTGGCCGCGGCGATCGCCCTTGGAGATGTTGAGGAAGGGAGCGTCGGAGGCGGGATTGTTGCCGAAATAGGGGAAGGCGGACGATTTCATGCTGATGAGCGTCGTCAGGTCGTCGCGTTGCGGACGTCGATAGGGCACCTGCGGCTCGAGCGAGGCGATCTTGTAGGGAGCGGGAGCCGGCTCCTGCACCGCGCGCTTCGGCGAGAAGTCCGACATCTGCCGTTGCAGGAAGCTTTCGCTTGCCGAGGGGAAGCGCTCCTTGAACTGCGGGGCCGGAAAACGATCCTCGAACGTGTCGCCGCTTGCGACTTGCGTGCTGGTCTTGGCAACGATCTGGGTATTGGATTGGGAGGTTGCCTGGGAGTTCGCCGCCAGCATCGCCGGGTTGGGCGCCTTGCCGCATTGAACCAGTGTCAGCGAGAGCGGCACCAAGACGGCGGCGAGGCCGATCCGCCAGGCAAGTCGAAACGCGCGACGATGCATGCCGGTCGATCTCGCCCGGTCAGCATTCATGGCTGTCTCGACTCTCGGATCGGCCCCGACCATCCACCCACTAACCCCAAGGCAATCGGCAATTCTTGAGCTAATTGAGCCGACTGTTGTTTAGGCGACGTTAAGCTTCCGGAGAAAACTCCCCACATCCGGACGCTCAAAATGACCACGCAATCGTGTCGCGATTGTGGGGAGGGGGAGCCGACTTTCGGCGCGCGACAGCAGGTTTATTGCTCGGGAAGGTGCATGTGTGGTGCTAAAATACCGCTTGCGCTTGCCTCATTTAGCCCTTGTTAACCCTGCTTGAATTGACTGGACCAATCTGCACGATGCTCGGGAGAGGCGAGAGGCCTCAGCTAAGGACGGCGATGACGGCATCAGATGCTGGAAGCGCGGCGTGGACGGGCCGACGTTTCGGAAGCGGGTCCGGCGTTTCCGTCCTCGTGGCGACCGCGATCGTCGTTGCCGACATGGTTGGCGTCGGTGTGTTCACGAGCCTCGGCTTCCAGGTCAAGGACATTCCGTCCGGCTTCTCGATCCTGCTGTTGTGGACGGTCGGCGGCATCGTCGCGCTGTGCGGCGTGTTCTCCTATAGCGAGCTCGGGGCGATGTTCCCGCGCTCGAGCGGCGAGTACAATTTTCTCGGGCGTGCCTATCATCCAGCATTCGGTTTTCTCGCCGGCTGGGTCTCGGCGACCGTCGGCTTTGCCGCGCCGGTTGCGCTCGCGGCGATGGCGTTCGGCCAATATGCGAAGTCGGTCATTCCGACGTTGCCGCCGATCCCGCTTGCCATCGGCGTGGTGTGGCTGGTGTCGATCGTTCAACTCACCGGCGTCAAGCACTCCTCGACCTTCCAGCTCGTCTCGACGGTTCTGAAAGTCATTCTGATCGTGGCTTTCCTGGTTGCGGGCTTTGTGATCGGGATGCAGCAACCGGTGTCATTCATGCCTGCGTCGGGCGACTTCGGCCACATTACCAGTGCGCCTTTCGCGATCGGGCTCGTCTTCGTGATGTACTCGTTCTCCGGCTGGAACGCGGCGACCTACATCATCGGCGAGCTGCACATGCCGCAGCAGAGCCTGCCGCGCGCGCTGCTCGGGGGCACGCTGATCGTGATGGTGCTCTATGTGGCGCTGAACGCGGTCTTTCTCTACGCAACCCCGATCGACAAGCTCGCCGGCCAGCTCGAGGTCGCGAGCATTGCCGGCACCGCTATCTTCGGCGATATCGGCGGCCGCATCGTCGGCACCATGATCTGCGTCGGCCTGATCTCCTCCATCAGCGCGATGATGTGGATCGGTCCGCGCGTCATGATGACCATGGGCGAGGACATTCCGGCGCTGCGCGTGTTCTCCCGAAGATCGGCGAGCGGCGCGCCGGCCTATGCGATCCTGTTTCAGCTCGCAGTCGCCAACCTCCTGCTCTTCACGCGCAGCTTCGAGGCGGTGCTCGACTTCATCCAGTTCGCATTGTTGTTCTGCTCGTTCTTCACCGTGCTGGGGGTGATCAAGCTGCGCTTCACGGATCCCGCCCTGCCGCGGCCCTATCGCGCCTGGGGGTACCCGGTCACGCCAGTGGTTTTCCTGCTCGTGACCGCGTTCATGATGTACTATTTGTTGACCGAGCGGCCGGTTCAGTCGCTGTCGAGCATGCTGATCATGCTCGCGGGCCTGTTGATCTACGCCATTTTCCGCAGGCGGCCGGATGCCGCTGCATCCTCACACCATCGCGAATAGACATGTTTCGACCCATGAAGATTGCGGCCGTCGCCTTCACCTTGTTCGCGGTCGTGGCCCCCGCATGTGCGGCCGGCACCGTCACCGCCGACGACACGGCGCGCTTCCTCGCGGGCATGCAGCCATCCGCGGAGTCACCGCTCGTGGCGCTGACCAGGGATCCGTCCTGGCAGCGCCACGCCAAGTTCTTTGATGGCGCCTTCGCCCAGCTCGAGCAGCGGCAGCTTTCCAGGATACGCGCCTGGTCGGAGGTCAATCTGGCCGCGCCCCGGCCGACCATGTTCTACATGTTCTCCGGGCCGGATTTCCTCTACGCCGACGCGTTCTATTCCAAGGCAAGCACCTACGTGCTTGGCGCGCTCGAGCCGGTCGGCAACGTTCCCGACCTGACGCGCGTACCGCGTGGGGCGATCGCGCCCGCGCTCTACAATGTCGAGCGCTCGCTCGGCTCGATCCTCAGCTTCAGCTTCTTCATCACCAAGCACATGAAGGTCGACTTGCACGCCAATGAGGTCAACGGCACCCTGCCGATCCTCTACGTTTTCCTGGCGCGTTCGGGGAAGACCATCCGCAACGTCGAGATGGTCTCGATCGACGACAAGGGCGGTCTGCATGCCGCAGGCGACAACGCAGGCCCGAACGCCACCCACGGTGTGCGCATCACATTCGTCGGCAGCGATGGCGAGGCGCGGACGCTCTATTACTTCTCGACCGATCTCTCCAATTCCGGCGCGCGCGCGGCCGGCTTCCTGAAGTTCTGCGAGACGCTCGGACCTGGCAACAGCCTGCTCAAGAGCGCCTCGTATCTCCTGCATGCCGGTAACTTCACGACGGTGCGCGACTGGCTGCTCGCCAACAGCGCCACCATCATCCAGGACGATTCCGGCATTCCGCTTGCGAGCTACAATGCGCGGCAATGGCGGTTTTTCCCATTCGGGCGCTATCTCGGCCCGATTGCGGAATTTCCCGGCCGGTATCAGGAACGCTATGCCGAGCTCTTCTCGCGGGCCCAGCCGATCGATTTCGGCATCGGCTATCGCTGGCGCATGAACGAATCGAACCTGCTGCTGTCGGTGAAGGTGCCGGGAAGCGAGATCGTGCCGGTCGAGACCACCTCGTCGGCCGAACCGCCGCCAAAGCCGGTGCGTCCGAAGCGGCCGCGTCCGCCTGAGCCAATCCCGCCGCCGCCCGGACGCTTTTTCTGGTTTCGCTAAAGCGCGACGAGATCGCGTTTTAGGTTATGGTTTTGAGCATGATCTTTTCGGAAAACCGCTTCACACTTTTCCGGATCATGCTCTGACTACCAGTGCACGCTCTGGCTCGGAACGATGAAGGCCGTCGTGCTTGGCGGAGTTGCGAAACTTGTTGCCAGATACCAGCCGGAGCCGAGGACGAGGGTGAGCAGCGCGATGATGGCGAGCAGGTCGATGGTCCTGCTGTCGTGACCGTGGGGGCTGATTTTCCAGCGCATTGTTGTTTCCTCCCGATGGGAGCATCACAACAACGCGATCGTAGTATCCGCGGTTCCCTGCACGTCAGAGCTGCATGGTACGCTTGGAAGCGGCGCAGCGAAATCAGGGCGCATTGACGCCGCGCCAACGTCCATAGCGCCAGGGCAGATACCAGCGTGCGCCTTGCGGGGCAGTCAGCGGCACGTTGTCGATGCCTGACGTTCCGAATGGGTGGCAGCGCAACAGCCGTGCGAGTGTCATCCAGCCACCGGCCCAGAGTCCGAAACGCTCGATCGCCTCATCGCCATAGACCGAGCAGGTCGGCAGGTGACGGCAGTTGTAGCCGACCAGCGGAGACAGCATGTGTCGGTACAGCCAGATCAGCGCGCGTCCGACGACGCGAGGCAGCCGCAGCAGCGAGGCGACGATGGTGCGACCTGATTCTGACGCTGAATGCTTCATGTGCGCCTTGCTGCGAAGCTATGCGAGGTGTTGCGCGGTTCCAGCGCAGGGAACAGCAAGCCGTTGCGCTGATGCCATATTTTGCATGCTTTTAGGGGGCAGTGCAGCAAGTAGCTATGGACGATCTGTATTCCCCCGGATACATTTTTTGTGACGCCTGTGTGATACAGAGTCGAACGTTGCATGGGGCTTGCCTGATCGCTTTTGAGGCTTGGGGAAGGAACCACGTTGAGACTTCTGAAGTCGCTTGACCTTCGCGGCTGGTTACTTGTGGGAACCGCTGCATGTTGTGTTGCGCTGACGGGCGCAGTCGCGACTTTCAGCTCTTCCGCACACGCTGGCGGTACGCTCGAAGAGCGCAAGTTGCCGATGAAATTTAGCTGGGTCGCATGCGAGCAGAACTGCCGCGGCTGGGTCAGCGCCGTCGGCATCATCACAGCCGATACGCCGAAAGACTTTGAGGATTTTGCCCGCGGCCGTCAGCTTGGCGGGGCGACCGTGGTGCTCGACTCCAGCGGTGGTTCCGTCAACGACGCCATCACGCTCGGACGGCGCTTCCGTAACCTCGGCCTTTTGACCACCGTCGGCATCAGCTTGCAGAATCGCGGCGGGCAGGGCGCGCGTCCAGCTATCGCGCCCGAGGCGTATTGCGAGTCGATGTGCGTATTCCTGCTGTTGGCCGGCAAGACACGCTACGTGCCGGAAGCAGCCCATGTTCGGGTGCATCAGATCTGGATGGGCGATCGCGCCGACGACGCGCGGGCCGCAAGCTACAGCGCGCAGGACCTGATGATCGTCGAGCGCGACATCGGCCGGCTCGCCAAGTACACTTTCGATATGGGCGGCGCCGGCGACTTGCTGTCGCTCGCGCTGAATGTGCCGCCATGGGAAGACCTGCACGAATTGGACGCGGCCGAGCTCAAGCTCACCAATGTAGTGACGACGGACGCAGCTTCCGACGTGCTGCCGCACATCGATGTCTCGGCCCCCGCGATGGCTGATGCTGCGCCGAAGGCGCAGGACCGCTTTGCGGCGGAACCGGAGCAGCCGGCCAGGTCGACCAAGACGGCGGAAGCGTTGGTCGCGACCGGCGGTGCGTCGGCGCCTGGTCCGGCGTCGCAGAAGTAAAACCGGACAATCGATCTGGTTTAGTCCTGCGCCGCAGCCGGCTGTTTCGTCTTCGCTTCGATCTGGCCGATAGCGTCGACGACGGCATCGAAGGTCAGCAGAGTCGAAGCGTGGCGCGCCTTGTAGTCACGGACCGGTTCGAGGAACTTGATCTCGGCCCATTTTCCGTCCGGCGGGTCGCCGTTTTCCTTCAGCATCTTGCGAACGGTTTCGCGTAACTCACGGAGTTCGCTGGCGGTCGAGCCAACCACGTGACTTGCCATGATGGATGAAGACGCCTGTCCGAGCGCGCAGGCCTTCACGTCGTGGGCGAAGTCGGTGACAGTGTCGCCACTCATCTTGAGATCGACCTTCACGGTCGATCCGCAGAGCTTGGAATGGGCTGTGGCGCTGGCGTCGGGATCGGAGAGGCGGCCCAGACGGGGGATATTCCCGGCCAGTTCGATGATCCGCTTGTTATAGATGTCGTTCAGCATGTGATGGAGTCCGAGACCTTCCGGGCGGCTTCCGGCTGGATCGGCCTTGGCGGCCGCCGTCCTCGGTCTTATATAGGGTTGGAACTGGCGGAAAAACAGCCCGGTAGCCTTGTCGGCGGTGGTCGAGCACCTCGTATCCGACGTCGAGGCGGGGGGCGGTTGATCGCCAAACTTGGTTGTTCTCTCTCAGGCGTCCGGCGGCTCGACCGCCCCGTCTGCCGGTGACACTCCGGCCGCAAGGCCGTCGAACGGAGTTGACATGGACGCGTTGATCAAATCCATCCGCCCCAGCAAGCCTTCCGACAAGCAGGTCGATCGCCCTGCCGAGCTTGATCCTGCTGAATTTCTCGCGGCCGCCGTCCGCGCCGACCAGCCGCGCCCGGCGCGCGCCGAGGCCGAGCAGGCGGTGAAGACGCTGCTTGCCTATATCGGCGAGAACACGGATCGCGAGGGGCTGCTCGACACGCCGCGTCGCGTGGTCGAGGCCTTCGACGAGCTCTATCAGGGTTACCACCAGTGTCCGGCCGAGGTGCTGGACCGCACCTTTGGCGAGACCGCCGGCTACGACGACTTCGTGCTGGTGCGCGACATCGAGTTCACCTCGCAGTGCGAGCACCACATGATGCCGTTCTACGGCAAGGCACACATCGCCTATACGCCGGTCGAGCGCGTCGTTGGCCTCTCCAAGCTCGCGCGGCTGACCGACATTTTCGCCCGCAGGCTCCAGACCCAGGAGCATCTGACCGCGCAGATCGCGGCCGCGATCGACGAGATCCTAAAGCCCCGTGGCGTTGCGGTGCTGGTCGAGGCCGAGCATACCTGCATGTCGGTGCGCGGCGTCGCCAAGCATGGCGCGATGACGTTCACCAGCCGCTTCACTGGCATGTTCCGCGACAATCCGGCGGAGCAGGCCCGCTTCCTGTCCCTGGTGCGAGGCTCACCGCGCTGACCCTCGTTGAGCCAAAGCGCGATGATGTCAGACTGGCTGACATCATCGCGCTTTGATTTATTTTTTGAGCATGATCTTCTCGGAGAACCGCTGCACACTTTTCCAGATCATGCGCCAGCGAGGGGTCTCGTGTCCACGCACTCCCACGACATCGAGGAAGGGCTGAGCTTCCAGCCCAAATTCGACGCGGCCGGCCTCGTCACGTGCGTGGCGACGGATGCTGCGACCGGCGACGTGCTGATGGTCGCCCATATGAATGATGAGGCGTTGCGCAAAACGATTGCGACGGGTGAAGCCTGGTACTTCAGCCGCTCGCGCAATGCGTTATGGCGAAAGGGTGAGACGTCAGGTCAAACCCAGCACGTCGTCGAGATTCGCACGGATTGCGACCAGGACGCCGTCTGGATCCGGGTCGAGCAGGTCGGCGCAGCCTGCCACACCGGCCGCAGGTCCTGCTTCTACCGCAAGGTGGAAGCCGATGGTGGGAGCGCGAGGCTCGTCTTCGTCGAGGCTGAGCGGCTGTTCGATCCCGACGCGGTCTATAAGAAGTAATCTGATCGCGCCCCCCGGAAGCGCCGGGGGGCGTATTAACCCGGCATTAACCATACCTGTCCCACCGTGAGACGACATGGCGCCGAATTGCCGGCGTCACCAACGCCGCGCGGAGCGGGGCTGCCCAATATGTCGGTCGACAATTCTAGTGCCACGACGACGGCGGGGATCGACCCGTCGCGGGCGCGTGTGACCGGCGCGATCAAGCAGGCCTCCAATCTCACCGGCGTCAGCTTCGAATACATGCTGACCACCGCGAAGATGGAATCGGATTTCAATCCGACCGCGGGTGCATCGACCTCGTCTGCGCACGGGCTCTATCAGTTCATCGACCAGACCTGGCTCGGTACCGTGAAGGAGGCGGGCACACAGCTCGGCTACGGCAGTTATGCCGATGCCATCACCAAGACCTCCTCCGGCAGCTACACCGTCACCGACCCGACCATGCGGAGCTCGATCATGAAGCTGCGCGACGACCCCGAGGCCGCATCGAGCATGGCCGCGGTGCTGACGCAGTCGAATAGCTTCAAGCTGACCGGCCTGCTCGGCCGGCGTCCGAGCGACAGCGAACTCTACATGGCGCACTTCATGGGCGTCGGCGGCGCGGCCAAGCTGATCGCCAACGCGGAGGACAATCCGCAAGCCGTCGGTGCGCGGCTATTCCCTAATGCCGCCGCAGCCAACCGTTCGATCTTCTATGCCAAGGACGGCCGGGCGCGCAGCGTCTCGGAAGTCTATTCGGTGCTGGACTCGCGCTACGCCAGCGCCGCGAATTCGAAATCGACGCGGAGCGCGATCGCCATGTACGGCGACACTCCGTCGACGACGCAGGTCGCGAGCGCGAACGGTGTACAGCCAACGTCGCTGATCAACAACGCTGCCTATCTTCAGACCTTCCCGGATACGCGCGTGGCGACGCCAGTCAGCGTGACCTCGGCAACCACGGTGGCGGATAATTCGCCGAGTGCGCCGGCGTTTCGCTCGATCTATCAGCCCGGCGACAGCACGCAGCCGGTTTCGGCCACCGTGCAGAAATTGTGGGGCAATAACGCCTCACTCACCTCGGTTACGAATGCGACGCCCGACGTTCGCGCGCCGCAGCCGCTCGACCTCTTCAGCGATCGCAGCGGCACCTTCTCGGGCTAGGCTCGCGCTGCAAAATTTGCAGCCCTTAACAAAACGTCAATAAAACCAGTTGGTTATGGTGAACGCTTTGTTAAGCGTCGTGGTTTATTTTGTCTTGCGGGTGACGGGTGTCACCGTTTCGTTTGGTTGCGTAGGCCGGAAGCACCATGATCGTTCGGCAGTTTATCAATTGGATCAGGACTGCGTCCGCCGGTGAGCGGGCAGAGGCAACACGGGCGTTGGCCCGTGCCTGGTTGATTTCAGACCTTTCTCACGACGATCGCGTCGCCGCCGAAGGCGCGCTGTTGATGCTGCTCGACGATCCGTCGCCGCTGGTACGCCAGGCCATGGCGGAAGCCTTCGCGCGCTCGACCGAGGCCCCGGCGGCAATCGTCCAGGCGCTGTCGACCGACCAGCCGTCGGTCGCGCTTCCCGTGCTCGAACATTCACCGCTCCTGATCGATGCCGACCTCGTCGACATCGTCGCGACCGGCAATTGCGAGGTGCAATGCGCCATCGCCCGCCGCATCGCGCTGCCTGCGTCGGTCTGTGCCGCGATCGCCGAAGTCGGTTGCGCGGCAGCGGCGCTCGAGCTGATCGAAAATCCCTACGCCGAGCTCGCGCCGTTCTCCTGGGACCGTATCGTCGAGCGTCACGGCCATCTCGCCGCGATCCGCGAGGCGTTGCTGGTGCTCGAGGACCTGCCGGCGGCCACGCGCGCTGCGCTGGTCGCAAAGCTCTCCGAGACGCTGGCGCAGTTCGTGATCGCCCGCAACTGGCTGAGTGCCGATCGTGCCGAGCGTATCGCGACCGAGGCCCGCGACCGCTCTACCGTCAACATCGCGGCGCGCTCGCGCGGCGAGGACATGCAAGGCCTCGTGCGTCACCTGCGCGCGACCGGCCAGCTCACTGCAGGCCTGATCCTGCGCGCGCTATTGTCAGGCAATCTCGAATTGTTCAATGCGGCGCTTGCGGAATTGTCTGAGATGCCGCCGGCGCGCGTCGCGGCGCTGCTGCACGATCGCGGCGGAGCCAGCCTGCATGCGCTTCTGCGCCGGGCGGGCTTTCCGGAATCGACCTTCGCCGCGTTCCAGGTTGCGCTCGAGGCGTGCCACGAGAGCGGCTTTGTCGACACCTACGATGGCACCGCGCGGCTGCGCCGGCGCATGGTCGAGCGCGTGCTCACCCATTGCGAGACCGATCGCGGCGCGACCGAGCCGCTGCTCATCCTGCTGCGCCGCTTCGCGACGGAATCTGCGCGCGAGGAAGCGCGCCTGTTCTGCGACGAGCTCGTCGCGGAGGAGGCGCTCCAGGACGACCTGATCGCTGCGTAAGCTGAACCTCGAAGTGGTAGGGTGGGCAAAGCGAAGCGTGCCCACCGCTTCTGTTGAGAGTCGGGGCAAGATGGTGGGCACAGCGCAAGAGCGCCTCTGCCCGCCCTACGGCACCTTCAACGCGGAAAGTTATTCCCCCGGCACGATGCTCGGCGCCAGAATCGCTTCGAGATGCTCAGGGCGGTCGCGGTTGACGTGGGCGAGATAGTCGTCGGCAACCCTGCGCAAGCGACGACTGAGCTCGCCCGAGACGCTCAGGCTGTCGAGCTTGGTGTTCTCGTGCACGATGGCGTGGATGGCGTTGATGTGGTGCGAGAAGAGCTCGCCCGGCACCTTGGCAAGATCCGGCGCATGCTCGATGACACGGCACAGGCTTTCGGCGATGACCGCGGCGGACGGATAACCGAACGTCGCGGCATCGCCCTTGATGTCGTGGGCTGCACGAAACAGCTCGTCGCGCGCCTCCTTGGTAAAGCCGTCCTTCTGCACGACCGCGTAGGCCGCAGCCAGCCGTCCCGCTTCGATCGCCATCCAGTCCTTGAATTCCCCGGAGAGTCCGGCGAGCGCCTGCTCGGCGCGGCCGACCGGGTCGTCCATGTCCTTTTCCTCGACCCGGCGCAGCACCTTGCGCAGCGGATTGGGCTGCGTGATCACGTGATGGGTGGCGAAGGCCCTGACCTCGATGTCTCTGGGGCTGTTCCTGGCCATGATGCCTGCCTCGATGGTTGAGGGTTTCAGCTAGATGGAGGACCGCGCTTTGTCGAGCAGCGAGGGCTGCTGCAGCACCTCGTGCTTTTCGCCGACGCGGCGCTCGGGGCCCATATAGGCGGAGCTGGTGTTGCGGCGGCGATCGGGCCCGAAATAGGTCTTGGTCTTGATGAAGGGCCGGGGATTGGCGACCACGTTCAGGATGCGCTGGTAGAGTCCCTTGGCCGAGATCGGCTTGGCTAGAAACTCGGTGACGCCGGCATCGCGCGCCACGGTGACGCGGCGTTTTTCGGAGTGACCTGTCAGCATGATGATCGGCGCGTAGGGGTTACCCTTGGATTCCGGCTGCCGGATCATCTGCGCCAGCTCGAGCCCGTCGAAGATCGGCATCGCCCAGTCTGTGATAACGATGTCGGGCACGTAGTGGCTGTACATTTCGAGTGCCGTGGCGCCGTCCTCGGCCTCGTAGACCTCGCGCGCGCCGAAGGAATGCAACAGCGTCCGCAGAATGCGGCGCATATGCGGATTGTCGTCGCAGACGAGGAAGCGCAGCTTGTTGAAATCGATGCGGAACATGACGCCCAGGCCGAAGCGGTCAAACTTCGTTAACCATATCGCGTCTGAGGTTAACGAAGCGTTGCCCTCCCGCGGCCTGCGAGCAGGTTCTGATACAGCTCTAGTAGCCGAACTGCTCGCGCAGAATCCGCTCTTCCAGGCTGTGGCCAGGGTCGAACAGCATCCGCATCGAGATGGTCTTGTCGGACAGCACCTCGACGCGGCGGACGTCGCGTACCTCGTCATGGTCGGCGACCGCTGCGACCGGACGCTTCTCGCAATCGAGCACCTCGAACACGACATAGGCGGTGTTGGGGAGGAGGGCGCCGCGCCAGCGGCGCGGACGAAAGGGGCTGATCGGTGTGAGCGCGAGCAGGGCGGCATTGATCGGCAGGATGGGCCCCTGGGCGGAGAGATTGTACGCGGTCGAGCCAGCAGGCGTCGCCACCATGATGCCGTCGGCCATCAGCTCGGACATGCGCTCATGCTCGTCGACCACGATCTTCAGCCGCGCCACCTGATAGGTCTGACGAAACAGGGCGACCTCGTTGATCGCGTGATGAATGTGCACCGCGCCCTGCACGTCGGTGGCGCGCATCAGCAGCGGATGGATCACGGACACATGGGCGGCCTCGAGGCGCACGCGCAGGTCGACCGTCGAGTATTCGTTCATCAGGAAGCCGACGGTGCCGCGGTGCATGCCGTAGATCGGCTTTCCCGTGCGCATGTTCTGGTGCAGCGTTTGCAGCATAAGTCCGTCGCCGCCGAGCGCCACGACGACGTCCGCTTCATCGGGCACGCAATTGCCGTACAACCCGGTCAGCTGCGTATAGGCTTCCTGGGCCTCAGTGCCCGCGCTGGCGACGAAGGCGATCCGATCATATCGCTTGGGCTTTGTCATGAAATTGCGAGGCTCGAAAGGGTCTGGCCGGCTCGAAAAAGTGTGCCGAGGTCGTCCTATACGACCTCGGCCGTTGTTGTCGAGCGCGACCCCGCGCCATGGCAAACGGTCAATAGGCCGTGATGCCGTGCCATTGTCGCAATCTTGTGCTACAGCCTGTAGCGGATAACAAGGAGTGACCAGCGTGACCATCACATCGGCGGCGCTTCGCCGCGGGGGGCTTTTGCTGGCGCTCCTCGCCTTTGCCACGCTCGGGCCGGCCCACGCGGACGACCCGCCGCAGCGTCCCGATGCCGCGACGCCCGCCGGACAGAAGGGTGGTCCCGGCGGGCGCGGCGGCCAGACGCCGAGCACGCCGTCCACCGCCGAGCAGCATCGCCTGCCACCGGACTCCACCACCCGGCAGACGGTCGAGCTGCCCGGGCGGACGCTCGCCTTCGCCGCCACAGCAGGCTCCATCCGCGTGTTCGACGACAAGGGCGAGCCGCAGGCCGAGATCGCCTATACCTCGTATCAGCTCGACGGCACCGACCGCGCCACGCGTCCTGTGACGTTCTTCTTCAACGGAGGGCCAGGCGCATCGTCGGCCTGGCTGCAGCTCGGCAATGCCGGTCCCTGGCGGCTGCCGATCAACGCCGACGAAGTCACGCCATCGACCTCTCCGGAGGTGAAGCCCAATGCGGAGACCTGGCTCGATTTCACCGACCTCGTCTTCATAGATCCGGTCGGGACCGGCTATAGCCGCTTCGTGGCGACAGGCGAGGATGTCCGCAGGCGGTTCTATTCCGTCGACGGCGATGTCAGCGCACTCGCGCTGGTCATCCGCCGCTGGCTCGAGAAGCACGACCGGCTGCTGTCGCCAAAATATGTCGCGGGCGAAAGCTATGGCGGCATTCGCGGGCCGAAGGTCGTGCGCCAGTTGCAGATGCAGCAGGGCGTCGGCGTCAACGGTCTGATCATGATCTCGCCGCTGTTCGACTTCCGCGAGTTCACCGGCACGAGCCTCCTGCAATATGTCGCAACGCTGCCGAGCTATGTCGCGACCGTGCGCGAAGCCAAGGGGCCGGTGAAACGGGCCGATCTCGCCGACATCGAAGCCTACGCGCGCGGCGAGTTCCTGGCCGATCTCGTCAAAGGCGAGGCGGACAGGGAGGCGGCCACACGGCTGTCCGACAAGGTCGCCACGCTGACGGGAATCGACCAGGCGGTGAGCCGCAGGCTCGCGGGCCGCTTCGACGTCGGCGAATTCCGCCGCGAGCTCGACCGCAAGAACGGCAAGGTGACCGGCCGCTACGATGCCTCCGTGCGCGGCTTTGATCCCTATCCGGATTCCAGCAGCTTCCGTTTCGGCGATCCCTCTGGCGACACGCTTCAGGCGCCGCTGACCAGCGCCGCCGTCGATCTCCTCACGCGCAAGCTGAACTGGCGGCCGGACGGCTCGTATGAGGTGCTCAATGGCGCGGTCGAACGGGCCTGGGATTTCGGCCACGGCATCAATCCCGCGCAGTCGGTGTCGGAGCTGCGCCAGATCCTGGCAACAGACGCGAAGATGACGGTGTTGGTTGGACACGGCCTGTTCGATCTGGCCACACCTTATTTCGGCTCGCAGATCGTGCTCGACCAGTTGCCCGCCTTTGCCTCAGCGCCGCGCGTCAAGCTCGTGGTCTATCCCGGCGGCCACATGTTCTACTCGCGCGATGGCTCGCGGCAGGCGTTTCGCGCCGAGGTCGAGGCGATGATCAAACAGTAGGCCGGCGTTTCCGCGGCGTATATTTGCGCGCGATCTCGTTGGCGACAACGCTCTCCGGCTTGACGTTGATGCCGCCGAGCCAGATGCCGCGGACCTTGCCGCGCGTGTTGCGGATGCGGCGCACCGGCTCGCCATGGCTGGCGTAGCCGGCGGCTGCGGCGAAGGTGCCGGAATCGCGGCCGGTGACTTCGATCTCGGCAGCATCCATGAACGGATTGTTGAAGTGCGGATTGGCGACCACGACGCGGTTGCCCATCGGCACGAGATCGACCGCGCCCCAGATCGTCCACCAGCGGCCGGTCCAGTCGCGCACACGCCGGTTAGGCGTCCCACGGTTCTGGAACGCGCGCAGGATCTGCATCGCGCCGTCCATCCAGATCGGCGCGGCGCCGTCGATGCAGTTGCTGAGCATCGTGATCGCGAGCTCGCAGGCCGGAATGGAGCACGTCCTTGAGACGTAGCCCTGGAAGCCACCGCTATGACCGAACCAGTCCCAGCCGTCGTCTCTGCTGGCGTTGACGCCGAGGCCGTAATAGCACTCGAAACCCTGCGGAATACGCCAATGATGCCGCGTCATTTCCCGCCGGCTCGCGACCGACAGCACGCTCTTCCTTGCATTGGGTGCGAGCTGCGCGAAGAAGCGCGCCGTGTCGGCGGCGGTTGCGACGAAGCCGGCGGCCGCCGTCATCGCGTGGGTGAGGTTATCGCCCGGAATCACGCAGCGCTCGCCGAGCGGTAGCCTGCGCGTGTGGCCGCGGGCGAACGGTGCGCCCTTGGCAGGCGGCGCGCTCGGCTCGGTTTCGCGTAGGCCGGCGGCTGCTATGATCTCGCGCTTGATCCAGGCGGGGTAGGGCTCTTTCGTGACGGCTTCGATCACGAGCCCGATCAGGCCAAAGCCGTGATTGGAGTATTTGAAGCGCGTGCCGGGTTCGATCGCGGTGGGCATTTGCAGCTCCGCCAACAGCTCCTTCTCGTCGAGATAGGGACGGCTGTCGATGAACTGGCCGGAGTCGGCGCCGTCGCGCGTCAGGCCGGCACTATGGGAGAGCAACTGGGCGATCGTCGTCTCGGCAACCCGCGGATGCAGGCTGCCGACATATTGGCCCACCGGGTCGTCGAGCCGCAGCTTGCGCTGCTCGCGCAGTTTCAGGATGCCAGCGGCGGTGAAGCTCTTGGAATGGGAGGCGATGCGAAAGCGGTGCCGCGGCGTCAGCTTCTCGCCGGTGTCGAGATTCGCAAGGCCGAACGCATGCTCAGCGACGACTTCGCCGCGATGGGCGATCGCGATGATGAGGCCTGGCTGCTGAGATCCGATCAGTTGAAATTCGATCCATGAGCCGATGTAGTCGATCGCGGCTCGTAACCACGCATCCATTGCCCACCATACGCGAAGGAGAAGCCCTTTTGCGAAGGCTAGCCGACAAAACAGAGCCGGCGCAACCCCCGAGGGTTGCACCGGCTCATCGGTCTCTAAAGTGGAGCAGCCCTCAGTAGACGAGCGTCGCGCCCGTCGGCTTGTCGAGCGCCGCGGCAAGCGAGCGATATTCCTCGCTGCCGGTGCCGACGAGCGAGGCAATCTTGTTCAGGTGATACTGCGCCTGTTCGCGGTTGCCCTGTTCGAGCTGCCAGAGCCCGTAATACTGCCAGGTGCGCACGTGGTTCGCATCGTCCTTGAGGGCCAGCTCGTAATAGGCCTGCGACTGCTTGTAGTCGCCGAGCTTGCGGTAGGAGTAGCCGATCAGGTTGGCGACGTCGGCGACGTCGTCGCGCTTGAGCGTCTTGAGCTGGTCGATCGCGCTCGCATAGTCGTGGCGATCATAGATTGTGGTGTAGGCCGTGCGATAGGCGGCGAGGAATTTGGGATCGCTGACAGAGGAGCTCTTCTTCTTTTTCTTGGTCGGCGTCGTATCTGATGACCCGGAGCCGGAGGGGCTATCGCTGCCGTTGGCATAGGCGCTCTGAATTGCCGGCACGGCGACCAGCGTCATGCAGAGGAGTGCCGGAACCAGAAGCTTTGCAACTTTGCTCATCTATCTCTCCCGTATGGAATGCGGCGATCCTACACGATTGCCTCAAGACGGGAACACCCGCGGCGCAAAAACATTCCCGGCCGTTCGGCTTATTCACGGAACAGAGGTGACCCGGCCGCCGGCCGGAAACATGACAAAGATGTCATCGAGATGAATGGAAGCCATTCGCGTGCTTCAGAATGGGTTCAGTGCGCCCCGCCTAACGTCTGTCCCATGATCGAAGGGTCGGCGAGAGGGCGCCGCCTCAAGATCCTTCAAAGAGGAGACAACACCATGTTGAAGACCATTTCCGCAGCCTTCCTTGCAGCTTCCGTCATCGCCGCTCCGGCCTTCGCCGCGGAGTCCGGCAAGACCGCCACGCAGGCCCCGGTGATCAAGTCGGAGCAGGGCGTCAAGGCTGACGCCAAGACCAGCGTCAAGACCGACGCGAAGACTGGTGCCAAACTCGACACCAAGACGAAGGCGATGAACGCGAACGCCGCCATCGCTCCGAGCGAGCACAAGTCGGTCCACAAGCATCGTCATCATCACAAGATGCTTTCGGCCAAGAAGCAGCCGAAGGCCCAGCCCGACGTCTCCAAGCCGGGCGCGCCGGTGACGACCGAGAAGCGCAGCTAGCAACTGGTCCCGCGCGGTGGCGACCCACATTGCCCCGCCACCGCGCGCAGGGTTCAGGCCGGCCCGACTGCCATCGGCCTCGCGAAAGCGTGAACGATGGAGGCGGGCCGGTTAAGCCGTTTTGGAAGCGAGAAGCGAATTCCCTCGGCCCGACCTTGCCGCTAGAACGAACGTTGCGTCGGGTCGAGAGGGAGTCGTGGGGGAATTGGCAAAACGCGTGAGCGTCCTGGTGCTGCCGCTGGTACTTGCGGCCTGCTTCGGTAGCGACGGAGGCCGGCCGTCCATGGTGGACGATGCGGGAAATCCAGCGCAGCAGCCCTTTCCGGACAATTTCCGCAGCGAAGCGCTCGCCATCATGCGCAGCTATCTGAACGACCCGGTCGGCGTGCGCGACGCCGCCATGGCGGATCCGGTGCTGCGCACGGTCGGTGGCCGGCCATTCTATGTGAGCTGTCTGCACTTCACCCCGCGCGAGAGCGATGGCAGCTACAGGGCGATGCGCGAGCGGGCGATCATCTACGTCAATGGACGCGCCGACCGTGTCACCGAGCGGGCCGGCGAGATGTGCGCGGGTGCGGTTTACGCACCCTTTCCAGAACTGGAAAAGATGACGCGGTAGCGCAAAGCACGTCTTCACCTGTGCCTGCTAGGACAGGAGCGGCTGGAAGCCTCTGATCACATTTCGGGGAGCCTTGAACGGGGTTGTTTGTTCTTGCGACAAATAGTTACGGCAGTGTGCGCGCGAGCGAAAAAATCTGTCGTGACGAGGGAACGCTGGGGAACAAAAAGCCGTTGTTGCGGGCCTCATTAGACACCGAACGATCAAGGCTCCGGCATCGCCGCGAAGCAACCAAATTCAGGCCACGTTGTTTGCTGAGGGTGAATTCGAGATAACGGGGATCATCCATGAAGACGTTCTTGCTTGGCGCAGCCACTGTGCTCGCGCTGGCAGCGCCAGCCGCCGCAGCCGACATTCCGGCGCGTCCTTACACCAAGGCCCCGGAGTATACGCCGCCGCAGGTGATCTATAACTGGACCGGTTTCTACATCGGTGGCCATGTCGGCGGTGCGTTCGCCGGCGACAACACCTTCCAGTCGACCGACGCCCGCTTCCTCGGTGGCGTGCAGGGCGGCTTCGACTATCAGTTCGCGCCCAATTGGGTCGTGGGTCTCGAGGCCCAGTACTCGTGGCTGCCGTCCAACAATAATGGCGTCCTGTTTCCGGCCGGCACGCTCGTGACCTCCAACACCGACCAGCTCGGCTCGGTCACCGGCCGCATCGGTTACACCTGGGGCCCGGCGCTGGTCTACGCCAAGGGCGGCTATGCCTGGCGCAACAACAATTTCGGCGCCAGCGTCGGCGGCGTACCCACCGCGGTCAGCACCACCGGCAACAACAAGGACGGTTACACCGTGGGTGCCGGGCTCGAATACATGTTCGCGCCGAACTGGTCGGCCAAGGCCGAGTACCAGTATTATAATTTCGGCAGCACCACCGTCACCGCCGGCCCGGCCGACGTCGTCGGCGTCCGCGGCAAGGAGGACGAGCATACCGTCAAGGTCGGCGTGAACTACCGCTTCGGCTGGGGCGGTCCGGCGGCCACGCGCTACTGATCCTCAGGCAGCAAACGACACACTGCAAAGGCCGGCTCCGCCGGCCTTTGTTTTTTCGGAAGCTCGTCTCACCAGCACGGTCTCACCAGCGTCATGGGCATGCGGTAAAGCAAAAATAATTTTTGCCTCTTAGGGAACACGCTGCCGGAACGCGTTATTATTGATTGCCGGGCTGGGTGGGATGACGAACATGCGTATCTTGGCGTCGGTGGTGATCTCGTTATTCGTCACGCTGCCGTGCTCGGCACAGACGATCCTCAAATCCGAACCGCTGGTATTGGCGCCCTATGAGGTGGCCTTCGTGCAGGATTTCTCCTGCGGACTGGGCCGGGTGCTGAAGGTCACGGGCGCGATCCGCGGCCTGCATCGGCGCAAGGCGTGCGTGGTGTTGTCGGGCGAGCAGGCATCGCTAGCGGTCGCAACGCCCTGATGCGCATCTTCACGAATTGAACTGCAGCTCCAATCGGGATTGCCGCTCGGCGTCTGACTTGTTCTTGGCCGGATCCTCATCGGGACCAATGCGGCACGGCTTGATTTCGTAGTCATTGTCCAGGACGCGGCGCGGCCCCGGCCTGTCCTCGTCGGTGGCGACGTCCACGACCAGACCACTCTGCTGCGCGAATTTCCAGACATCGGCCTCGCTTGGGTAGGCCTTGCTGAGTTGGGCGTCGTTGCAAAACAGCGCGTACGGCATCGGTCCTGCCTCCCGCAACGGCCTTAACGCTTGAGCGGATTGAGGGTTTCAGCCTGGCTTTATTGGACGGCGAGTGATCACGGATCCGTGAATGGGACGTCCGGGCGTGAGTCGTAAACGAGTCCTGAATCCCAGGAAAAAGAATCCTTGGGACTCCTCGGCTGGAATCAGCGGATGTTTCTGGCCATGACGACTGGCCTGAAAACCTCCTGCGAGCACATGCTCCTGCCGCTCATACTGGCGCTGTTCGGCGCCTGTGCGGCCAATCTGCTGCTGGTCTGGTCCTGGCTCTAGTGGCCTGAGGCCGGCGGCCGAGGCGGGGGAGTGCTGATGGCGTCCCTGACCTTGGCGAGGGTCGACTGGCAAAACTCCTCGCGCTCGCGCTCGAAACGCTCCTGATGCTTGCGGAAGTTGGCAACCCGCGCCTGCACTTCGCTGCGGAAATCGCCCGATCTCCTGGGCGGCGCGACTTGGAAGGCCTGGGGCGGCGGCTCCGCCTGCGGCGGCTGCTCGACCTCACGGGTCTCTTCGACCGCCATCACGGAAGCGACCTCCACGGCCGTCGGAGGGGGCACGGAATCAGGCCCCGTCGGGAGCTGCTCCTCCTTCCGACCGGTCACGGATTGAACAAAGGCCAATGTCTGCGCGATCAGCGCATCGCGTTCCCTGATCCACTTCATGGTCCACCTCTGCCCGCCCTATTCCAGCAAACCGGCTGCTCCGAATCAAGGCATGCTTGCAGGGATTGCATATTTTTCCCGATCGCACGAAACTGTGGCAATGAAACCGAAGGACGAATGGCTGGAAGAGGCCGAGGGCCTGCGCCTAGTGCGCGCATTTCTGTTGCTGCCGCCCGACAAGCGGCGGCTCGTGCTCCAGTTCGCCGATGATCTGGCGCGCGCGCAGGACCGCCACGAGGAGAGGACGGAAGCGTCCCCGACCTGAGCAACGACGGCGCCCTCGCTCAGGCTGTAGCTGTATCTACGCACAGCTTGCGCGTTCGTGCGGCCTCGGTTCTTATTTGGCGCCATGACCGAGATAGAAACGGCCGAGATAGAGACCTCCATCGTCAACCCCGACACGCCTGATATCGATATCTGCGCGCGCTGGCGCGCGGAGACGTTTGCGGTGCTCGAGGCGACCGTCGAGCAGGAGCGACGCACGCTCAATCGGTTCGCGGCGGACCAGACGCGGCAGGTAGCCTTGATCGCCAAGCGCGGGACGGTGCCGGTCGGCACCTGCCTGCTGGTGCCTTCCGAAATCGAGCCCAATCACCAGGTCTCGCCGTGGCTTGCAGGATTGTTCGTGGCGCCCGAGCATCGGCGGCATGGGGCAGGCGCCGCTCTGGTGCGCGCGATCGAGGCGCAGGCCTGCCTGCGCGGCTTTGCACGGATCTTCCTCTACACGACCAGCGCCGCGGGGTTTTATCAGCGGCTCGGCTGGGACCTTGTCGAGCACACCGACTGGAAGGGCTTTGGACGTACCGCTTTCATGTCGCGTGCGATCCAGCCGATGTCGCCACAGACATAGAAAAATTACACGAAGCTTACAAAGCCCGCACCAAAAGCCATCTTCCCGTAATTTTACGCGCGGCATTTTGTATCAAATCTTAACGTCCGTCGGTTCCATTGGGTTCCGCGCCGGGAACGCTGTGGATGCTCCAAATCGGATGAATTGTGATGCGCTTTTTGAATAATCTGAAAATTGTCTTGAAAGTCGGTCTGATCGTTACGGTGCTGGGCTGTGCGCTCCTGGGCGTTGCGGCATTCAGCGCCGTCCAGCTTTCCTCGACGGTGGACAATTTCGCGGAGCTGTCGGACGCACAGTCGGCGGCGCTAAGCCTCACCCGCGCGCAGCGCCGAATGGAGACCTATCACGCTGCCCTTTATGCCGTGATGACCGAGACTTCCGAGGAGGGGAACGCCAGGCGGCTGAAAATCGCTAGCGAAAATCGCGGCTCGATTCCCGGCTTTCTCGAAGCCGCGATCAAGGAGGATGCAGGCCGTGCCGGCGAAATCCGCGCCATCGGCGACAAGCTGAAGGGCGTGTTTGCCGCGTGCGATCCGGTGCTGGAGGCTGGCGCCAAGGCAAGCACACCGGAAGAGAATGCCAGGGTCGCCGATCGCGCCCACAAGGAATGCGATCCGGCGCTGGACGTTGCGCTTGCCGACATCGCGAAGTTCGCAGCCGAGACCGCCGAGCGCGTCATCAAGCGCAAGGAAGAGATCGGCCTTCAGGCCCACGCTTCCACTACGACCGTGATCGGTGTCAGCGCCGCCGGTCTGCTCCTCGGCGTCGTCATCGCGCTCTTCATCGGCCTCAAGGCGATGTCGCAGCCGATTGCCCGGCTCAAGCTTGCGATGGAAGGATTGGCCCGGAACGATCTTTCAACCGAGGTGCCCGAGAAGGACCGTCGCGACGAGATCGGCGAGATGGCGAAGACGGTCGAGATTTTCAAGACCAATGCGCTCGAGGTCGAGCGCCTCAAGAAGGCCCAGGAGGACACCGAGCGGCAGGCCGCCGCGCAGCGCCGGCGCGATATGGTCGATCTTGCCGACGGATTCGAGCGCGCAGTCGGCGAGATCATCGACACTGTCGGCTCCGCCTCCACCGAGCTCGAAGCGTCCTCCTCGACGCTCGCGACCACGGCGCAGCGTGCGCAGCAACTCACCCTCGGTCGTCGCGGTGGCCTCCGGCGAAGCCACCGGCAACGTTCAGTCGGTCGCCACCGCGACCGAGGAGCTGTCGTCCTCGGTCAACGAGATCAGCCGCCAGGTACAGGAATCCGCGCGGATGGCGATCGATGCGGTGGGCCAGGCGCGCTCGACCACCGAGCGGGTCAGCCAGCTCTCGACCGCGGCCACACGGATCGGCGACGTGGTCGAGTTGATCAACACGATTGCCGGCCAGACCAATCTGCTTGCGCTGAACGCCACCATCGAGGCAGCGCGGGCCGGTGAGGCCGGCCGCGGCTTTGCGGTCGTCGCCTCCGAGGTCAAATCGTTGGCCGAGCAGACCGCGAAGGCGACCGGCGAGATCAGTCAGCAGATTTCCGGCATACAGACCGCCACCCAGGATTCGGTGACGGCGATCCGCGAGATCTCGGCGACCATCGAGCGGCTGTCGGAGGTGTCCTCGACGATTGCCGCGGCGGTCGAAGAGCAGGGCGCCGCGACGCAGGAGATCGCACGCAACGTTCAGCAGGCCGCCCACGGCACCCACCAGGTGTCCTCGAATATCAATGACGTGCAGCGCGGCGCCGCCGAGACCGGCTCGGCGTCCTCGCAGGTGCTCTCGACCGCGAAGATGCTGGCGACCGACAGCAACCGGCTGAAGCTCGAAGTCGGCAAATTCCTCTCGACGGTGCGCGCCGGCTAAATCCGGCAGCGCAAATGACCCGGCGGCCCTTGCGCCGCCGGGTGCGCCGCACAGCTTATGGCGGAGTCATCAAAAGAGCCAACACGACCGCGAACAGCATGCCCGTCGCAACGACGGCGGCGACCGCACCAGCGGTGATCTTGGCTCTCTCTCGGGCGGTGACAGGGCGCATGCGGCACGCAAATTAGCTCATGTTGAACTTCGATCCAACGTGTGGTTAATGGCCGTCCCCGCGAAGCAGCGGTCAACATCCATTCCTCAAGGACATCCATGAGCGACGATGTCAGCGACGGCTGGGCAGCTTCTGCTTCCGCATGGATCGTGGAGCAGGGGGACGACGGGGACTACGGCCGCCGCTTCGTGCTGGACGCGCCGATGCGGGCGCGGATCGAGGGACGCGGCTTCCATCGTGCGCTGGATGTCGGCTGCGGAGAGGGGCGCTTCTGCCGCATCATGCAGCGTGCCGGCATCGCAACCACCGGCATCGATCCGACCGAGGCGCTGCTCGCGCGCGCCAGAGAGTTGGACCCGCATGGCGACTATCGGCTCGGCCGCGCCGAAACGATGGATGTCGATGCGTCCTTCGACCTGGTTGTCAGCTATCTCAGCCTGATCGATATACCGGATCTCGGCACGGGAATCGCGAAGATGGTGGCGGCGCTGCGGCCGGGCGGCATGCTCCTGATCGCGAATTTGACGAGCTTCAACACCGCCGGCCCGCCGGAAGGATGGATCCGCGATGGCGGGGGTACCTTGCGATTCCCGATCGATCACTACATGGACGAGCGGGCGAACTGGATTGCCTGGCGCGGCATCCGGATCCAGAACTGGCACCGTCCGCTGAGCACCTACATGACGCTGCTGCTCGATCATGGTCTGCAGTTGCGCCTGTTCAGCGAGCCTCAGCCCACGGGCGGGGATCCCGAAAGGAACGCGTTGCATCGCCGCGTACCCTATTTCCACATTATGGAGTGGCAGAAGCCGGCTTGAGGGGCTTGCGTGATTCAGCCCGCGAGCCTTGCCTGAAAGAACCGGCTGATGCGGTCGATCGCATCCGCGGTCATCGGATCGGTGTCGGAGAAGTCAAAGCCGTGCGGCTTGCCGGGATAGGGCACGAACTCGGCTTCCGCCCCGACGGATTTCGCGAGCTCGATCAATTTCTTTCCGTTCGCGATCGGCACGTTCTGGTCGGCCTCGCCGTGCAGCTCGATCATCGGCGGCAGGTGCTTGACCTTGCCGGCCATCGCATCGGGCATGCCGCCATAGAGCACGGCGAGCGCGGCGATGCGCTCGTCGCGCGCGGCCGTGTTGGCGGCGATGAAGCCGCCGAGCGAAAAGCCCAAGAGGCCGACACGCCCCGAGCTGTCGGGCTGCCCCAGGATGGTTGTCACGGTGGCGGAGACCGTGTCCGACCAGCCGTCGAACCGCGTCGCCTCGAAAGTCTCGCGGCTCGCCTTCGTGCTGGTCTTGGAGATGAGCGTCGCGGTGTCGCGCTCGGTCATGTAGCGGAGCAAATAGGCATCGATGCCCTTGGCCGAAAGCGCGTCGGCGTACCGCTCATAGGCGCGACGCCTGAGCTCGATGCCGCGCGAGCCGTGGAGCAGAATCACTGCGGGGCGTTTTCCGGAAACTTCCGCGGCATAGCGCGTCAAGGTGTCGTTACCGGGCTCGGCGCGTGCCGCAGGCGACAGCGAGAGCAAGGCCAGACCTGCAAGGGTGGTTCGTCGCGTGATCATCACTCGGCTCTCTTCAAGAAGGATTCCGATCGGGAAGCGCCGCCTGTATAATGCGCCTGCGACGGAAATTTGACTTGCCGTACATCTTTCTCGAGGCCTTGCCCGATGATCCCGGATCGTCCGCCCGTGCTCGCCCATCAGCGCTTCGTTGCCGATCGCGAGAACTTTGCCGGTCTCGATCTTGCCGGACGGTTCGAGCGCATCGTCCGTACCAATCTGTGGGGCGCTCCGACCTCGGTCTCGGGGCTCGGCTCCGAAGACCCGGCCACAGCCGCGATCAAGGGAGCGCTGCCGCCTTTGCTGCGACGGCTCGGCGTGCGCTCGCTGCTCGATGCGCCGTGCGGGGATGCCGGCTGGATCGGCAGATGCGGGCTCGATGTCGACTACATCGGAGTCGATATCGTGCCGTCACTGATCGAAGCCAACCGCAGGCAGGTTGCGCAGGGCGAACTCCTGGGTCGTTTCATTAGCGCTGACATCACGCGAGACGAGCTGCCTCAGGCCGACGTCATTCTGTGCCGGGATTGTTTGGTGCACCTGAGCTTTCAGAACATCTCCCGCGCCCTGGGACGTTTCCGCGCCAGTGGTGCGCGTTTCCTGCTGGCCACCACTTTTCCGGCGTGGCAGGACAACCTCGACTGCGAGGATGGCGACTGGCGCGCATTGAATCTCGAGCGAGCGCCGTTCGGCTGGCCTGCGCCGCTGGAGGTGATCAACGAACGCTGCGAGGAGGGCGGAGGCGGCTGGCGAGACAAGAGCCTCGGGCTGTGGCGGCTCGCCGATCTGTCCGGTGAGACAGGAGACACTGGAAGGGCCGTTTGACCGATGTCGCCACGACGTCGGTTGCGCTCGTCGATGCCTTCGCACTACACTTCCTCTTGCGTGATGGAATTTCGCCTCGCTGCTCCTGCCCGGGGGGAACGATGAAGCTGGACGCGATCGTGGCCTTGTTGCTGATCTCCTGTGGCGCTCCTGCGATCGCGCAGGATGGCGCCGCGCTTTACGCCACACATTGCGCGCAGTGCCACGACGGCAGCGACGCACAGAGCCGGGTGCCGCCTCGCAGCGCGATGCAGGCGATGTCGTTCGAGCATGTGCTGGCAGCGCTCAGCACCGGCAGCATGGCCGCGATGGCGCAGGGGCGCAGCGATGACGAGCGCAAGGCGATCGCATCCTTTGTCACCGGCAAGCTGGCCGTTAGCGGCGGGGCCGCGGCGGCCGACGCGTCCGGCCGCTGCACGCAAGCCGTCACCGCCTTTCCGCAAAGCATCGACGGGCCGCGCTGGAATGGCTGGGGCGCCGATCTCAACAACAGCCGCTTCCAGCCGGCGGGAATGGCCGGGCTGACGGCGGAGCAGGTGCCGCATCTGACGTTGAAATGGGTGTATGCATTTCCCGGCGCGACACTCGCCTTCGCGCAGCCGACGGTCGCCGGCGGGCTGCTGTTCGTTGGCGGCGCCGATCGCAAGGTGCGGGCGCTGGATGCGAAGCGCGGCTGCACGGTGTGGACATTTGCACCGGACCTCGCGGTCCGCGCGGCGATCAGCTTCGGGCAGGTCCCGGGCACGGATCAGTTCGCGGTATTTTTCGGCGATGGCCGCGCCAGCGCCTATGCCGTCAATGCGCTGACCGGCGCACTGATCTGGAAAGTGAACGTCGAAGAGCATCCGGCCGCCCGGATCACCGGCGCTCCGGTGCTTTATTCCGGCGTGCTTTACGTGCCGGTCTCTTCGATCGAGGAGGTAGCCGGATCGCAGCCGAACTACGAATGCTGCACCTTCCGCGGCAGCCTCGTCGCGCTGGAGGCGGCGACCGGCAAGCTGATCTGGAAGGCCTACACGATCCCCGAGGTGCCGCAGCCGACGACGAGGAATGCGCGCGGCACGCAGCTCTATGGTCCGTCCGGCGCCGCTATCTGGTCGGCGCCGACGATCGACATCGAGCGGAACGCGATCTATGTCGCGACCAGCAATTCCTATTCGGACCCGCCGGCCGCAACCAGCGATGCGGTGCTTGCGTTCGAGCTCGCAAGCGGACGGCTGCTTTGGAAGCAGCAGGCGACGCCGAAGGATGCCTTTGTCGTGGCCTGCTTCGCCGCAGACCAGACCAATTGTCCTGACGCTCACGGTCCGGATCATGATTTCGGCCAGTCGCCGATCCTGGTGAAGATGCGCGACGGCAAGCGCGTCCTCGTCATCGGCCAGAAATCGGGCGTCGTGCACGCGCTCGATCCGGATAGCGAGGGCAAGATCCTCTGGCAGACGCGGATCGGGAAGGGTGGTCCGCTGGGTGGCACCGAGTGGGGCTCGGCCGCGGACCAGGACCGCATCTATGTCGCGATCTCCGACGTGCGTTTCCTGCGCGATGGCACGCGGCGGCTCGACTCCACGCAGGGCGGCGGGCTGTTCGCACTCGATCTTGCGAGCGGTAAAGTCTCGATGGAGGTGGCACCGGTGCCTTGCGGCGAGCGCCCGCAATGCAGCCCCGCGCTGTCGGCTGCCATCAGCATCATTCCCGGCGTCGTGTTCTCCGGCGGCGTCAGCGGCTACCTACGCGCCTATGCGACCGCGGATGCAAAACTGCTTTGGGAGTTCGACACCTCGCGGGACTACAAGGCCATCAACGGCGTTGCGGCGTCCGGCGGCGCGATCGACGGCCCGGGTCCGGTGATCGTCGACGGCATGCTTTACAGCAACTCCGGCTACGGCCAATGGAGCGGCGTCGCCGGCAACGTGTTGCTGGCGTTCGAGGTGGGGAAGTGAAATTGGGTAAGGCCTGCGACGTATCAGCGGGCGCAGCCGGATTCACATAGGCAAGTGCGGGAACCGGCGAAGCAGAGCACCCTTCTCGACGTGCCGCTTCAACACCGGCGCGGACGTGCGGCCTCAGCATTAAGCCTCCACCAGGGCCCCCAGATGCTGAGGCCGTTCTTTATGCTCGTCTCCAGACTGTGCTGCTTCGGGACGAACGCCAGTCGGCATTATTTACAAGCTGTGAACCATGAAAAATGATCGGAAAATTTTAGCGAAACGATCTGCGGGCCCTTTGCGTCAGTCTGCTGGAGGGTGCAGCGATGGACACAGATGCAGGTTTCGACGAGCGTGAAAGCGAGATCGCCCGCTACAGGATTTTGGCGCAGGAGGTGACGGACCCGCTCGCCGCGCGTCTGTTGCACCACATCGTCATTGATCTCGAAGCCGACCTGCTGCGCGAGCGCGCAGCGAGGGCAGTCAAGTCGGATGGATGAGGTGGTACGAGAAACGATGAACCGCGGGTTCGGCGAAGACACTGAATGGGCCGCGCAGGTATCGCTGAGACAGCTTGCGAATGCGCCTTTCAGTGCGGCTTCCGAAACCGGCGGTAGCTCTGTTGACGTGGTGAAGCTAGCGAGAGGTCTTCATCGCCAAGGATGACAGGAACGAGTTCGTCTCGCACAACGCGCTCCATCAGTATTTGAACGAGCTTGGTACGCGAAACCCCACGCCGCTTCGCTGCGTCTTGTAGATACTCGACTTCCAAGGAAACTACGACGTTCTTAATTGTCATTCGCCATCCCCCAAAGGTTCTTGTTCTAGGTACCCTTGCGACGAAATGCGGTGAGAATTGGCTTCTACTGGGGCCTAGTAAGATCCAACATGAGGCAGTTTATGGCCGGCCTGAAGCGTGCCCCGTACCAATTGAGGCGGCGATGCACCTTCTTAGCAGGCTGCCGGAGGTCGTCGGCAGTGTCCCCTAAAGCACCTCAGCGCGAACTTGGGCCACTCCGCGATCCGTGATCCCAAGGATGCGCGCGGCGGCAGTCGAGAGATCGAGCACGCGGCCACGAACGAACGGGCCACGGTCATTAATGGTGACGATGACGCTACTTCCGCCATGGGTCACGCGGACCTTGGTGCCGAACGGAAGGCTGCGATGCGCTGCGGTTAGAAGATTCTGATTGAAGGAAGAGCCGCTCGCTGTCTTTCCTTTTGAATACGAATAGTAGGAGGCTTTCCCGGAGAAGCCTCGGTTGGAAGGTCGAGCGTGTAAGCGAGCCTCCGGCTCTCGTGTCGCCTCCTGTTCAGTCGATGTTTGTACTTGCCGCTGATCCTGCTTTGTCTCGGCAGGAGCTGGCTCTGCGTGTGCCTTTGGAATGAGGGACCATCTATCATCGAAGGTCTGTGCTGCAGCAGGGCTCGCGAGTATCCCCACCCAAGCCGGGACTGTCGCAATAGCGACCATTCCAAAAAGCAGGTGCATGATCGGACCTCTCAAAAAATCGAAATGCAAAGGCCCAATGCAAACTCATCGAGGTGTGTTCCTGACACGCAGGAATTCGCTTGCCGAGAGGTGAATGCTTACCGCCAGCTCGCAGGATGTCAGAAGGCTATCGACAACCTCACAGGAGCGGTCGAGAAAGGACTGTTCGAAGCTGAGGAGATAGCGTCGGTTGGAGCACGCGCCGAGAAGGCCCGGCTAGAGGGCGAGTTGGCAGCCACCGACGAAACATTGTTTCCGTCGACCTTCACCCGCTATGGGGGGGGGAACCGGTCTGTAGGTAAGGCCGCATTGTCGGCTAGACCGATGGTGCCGGCTGAGGGGATTGAACCCCCGACCTTCGGTTTACAAAACCGCTGCTCTACCGCTGAGCTAAGCCGGCCACTTTCCGGGAAAATGCCACCGGCATGGCGCCGGCGGGTCCGCTTGGGTGCGGTCGCAATATCAGACTTGTCTGAAAAGAGCCAGAACCCGCCGACGCTGTCTCAAGGGAGCCGCAGCTCGATCGAAAAAAAGGCGGCCCGAGGGCCGCCTGTATCATTCGGGCTGAAAAGAAAGGCGTTATTGGCAGAGGTGCCGGCGGCCGTCATCGCCCTTGACCCAGGTGCCGGGCCTGCAAACGATGCCGTTACGGGCCGCATAGGTGTTCCAGTCGCCGTGCCAGGCGGGACCACCTTGGTCATAAGAGGCGTAGGAATTGTTCCAACCTCCGAACGGTGCTGTTGCGATAGCGCCTGCGGTGCCAACGGCCGCGCCAGTGACGGCGGCCGCGGTGCCGACGGCAGCGCCGGCGGCAGCGCCTGCCGCATCGGCCGGCCAGAAGCCGGTCTGATCATTCGGATTTGCCTGACGATAGGCGGCATGGCGGTGACGATAGTGCCGGTCAGTCGCCGTGCCAGGCGTCATGGCCTGGCAGGCGGGATCTTGGAAGAGACCCGCGCAGCGCGGGTTGTCGGTCATGGTTTGCGCGAAGGTGGGTGTCGCCAGCGCGGACGCGAGAAGGGCCGCCGCGCCAAGAAGTTTGAGGCTCGTCATGGCATTTGCTCCATGTGGTTGAGACCTTGGGTAAGTACGACGTCCGGCCGTGGTTCCGCGGATTGTCGCATGTGGGGTCACATCGACGTGAACCCGCGCAGGATGTTTGTTTGCTGCTACGCAACCGCACTGCAATGGATCATGCGATGGGCGCCTCGGATGGCTGCCGTTAACGCTTCGATAGCGCCGACGAGCGCATTTGACCGCCCGCCCATCCTTACGCGTTAGGCTTACCGGAATTTCAGCGGCAGGCCTTAACACTCTAACCGTGGTGATCGGATAGGTTCTCGGCCGATTAACCCGGGACCTTCTTATGCGCGCTGTCGCGCTGCTTGCGCTTTTGGTCGGACTGCCCGCGACGGCGCTTGCCGGCGAGGGTTTCGATATCGTGATTCCAGGCCGTCCCGGCGTGCCCATCATCATCAATGGCATCGATGCCTCCTATACCGTCGTTGAAGGCGAATGGGGGCTGGCGAAGAACGTGCAGGTGCAGCCCACCATCTATGGCGGGCGCTACGTCGGCGAACGGCAGCCGAGCGATGTCGGCCATTATTATCCAAGCATGGGCTTGCAGCCCGGCTATGGCCGCCTCGAGGTCGAGCCGCCCGCGAACCGCAAGGTGCCGCAACCAGCAGAGAGCTACTACCGGAGCTGGGGCGTGCAATCGGCGCCGCTGCCGCCTCAGGTGGATGTGCCGGCCAATCCGCCGCCGGTGATCCTTGCACCGCAGATCGACGTCGATCCGCATCGTCGTGTTCGCCCGTCGCCTCACGCGCAGGTGCCCGGCAATCATGAGCTGCACAGGTAAGTCCAGGCAGATCAACACCCAAGCAAAATCCAACAAACGGAAAATCTACAGGAGAGAGTAATGCGTCAGATGATTTCAGGATTGGTCGCGGCGGCGGCCGTGATGGTGATGGGGGCGGCGCCTGCCATGGCCTGCGGCTGGAGCCCCTGTGCGGCGCCGGTTGCACCGGTCTATTCGGGCTGCAACACCGGCTGCGGCGGCTGGGGCTTTGATCGCCTCGCCGACCCGGCCACGCAGTATTACTACGTCAACCAGGGCCCGACCTACACCGGCCCAGGCGCCTTCGCGCCGTATCCGACCTATCAGGAAGACGCAGTCGTGAACTACGGCCCGCGGTCTTACGGCTATGGCGCAACCGTCGCAGCGCGCGCCTATCCCTACTATCACCGCCGGCCGTATTACCGTCCGTATCGCTACGGCTACGGTCCGCGCTACGGCTATCTGCCGCGCGTGCACTATGGCTACGGCCCGCGCTATGGCTATCGTTACGCGCCGTACCACTACCACGGCCAGCGCGTGCTGCGCCGCTATTACTGATCCCTGATCAGTTGAGCTGAATCACGACACGCCCGTTCGCAACATGCGAACGGGCGTTTTGCTTTGTCTTGAATTCAGCGCTTCATCAGCCCGAGCCGACTCGCGCCGACGTACAACGACAGCGCGGCGGCGTTGGAGACGTTGAGGCTCTTGATCTCGCCGGGCATGTCGAGCCTCGCCACCACGCTACATGTCTCGCGCGTCAATTGCCTGAGGCCCTTGCCTTCGGCGCCGAGCACCAGCGCAAGCGGCTCGCGCAGAGCGACCTCGGAGAGATCCTCGCTGCCTTGGCTGTCGAGCCCGACGGTCTGGAAGCCGCGCTCATTGAGCGCGGTCAGGGCGCGGGCGAGATTTTGCACGGTCACGATCGGCACGAGCTCGAGCGCGCCGGAAGCGGCTTTCGCCAGCACGCCAGTCGCCTCGGGGCTGTGGCGCGCGGTGGTGACGATCGCCTTCACCGCGAAGGCCGCGGCGGAGCGCAGGATCGCGCCGACATTGTGGGGATCTGTGATCTGATCGAGCACCAGCACCATGCCTTCCTGCTCCAGGGCCTCGATGTCAGGCGAGGGCAGGGGATCGGCCTCTGCGAGCAGGCCCTGGTGCACGGCATCCGGCGAGAGCAGCCGGTCGATCTCCTGGGGACGGACGATCTCGGGGGCGATGCGGGTTTCAATGTTCTCTTCAGCGAGGCGTCTCGCCGCATTCTCGGTCAGGGTGAGCTTGCGGATCCGCCGTTCGGGGTTTTGCAGCGCCATCGTGACCGTGTGCCAACCATAGAGGATGACCGGTCCGTCGGAGTGCGAATCGCGGTCGCGCCAGGTGGGCCGGGACGCGGATTTTGCGCCTTTGTTGAAGGGCTTAGCCCCGCCGCGCCGAGGTCTTTGAGCAAACTTGCGATCGTTCATGGGCTCGCTTGTCTCACGGGTTCCGAAAGTTAGCAATTTGGGTGTCCAAAGAGGCGATTTTAGCTGCTTAGCTCGGTTGACTTTGCCCCATCGCTTCGCCCATAAACGCGCCCGGCCGCGCCCCGTGTCCCTTCGGGCAGTTGCGGTTTTCACGTCTCCATGGCCGTTTCGGTCCGCCGGCAAGGTCCGGTCCGATTGTGCTGCCGTCGAGCGGGGGAGTGTCCCGAGTGGCAAAGGGAGCTGACTGTAAATCAGCCGCCTCATGGCTTCGCAGGTTCGAGTCCTGCCTCCCCCACCATGTTGATTCTATTTCGTAAATTTACTTTCCTGGCCTGCTGAGCGGTAAGGAAGCTACGCGACCTTTTGCCTGTGGGTCACATTGTGCAGCAGGTCAACCGATCGTCTCAGCAGAGGGTACGGTTAGTTTTTTGCGCTCGGCGGCTCCATGCTTCTCTGCAGGAGCAACCGCACCTAGGTCCCCGATTCCAGATTTGCAGCCTGGTGCGCCCATACTGGAGCAACGGCAACAGCGAACGGGCGTGGCGCTTGCCGGCTTCCTCGCCGTGTCCCGGACTTTGCACATGATGGGAGCCAACTACGAACCCACTGGGCTGCGATAGTCTTCCGCATCCTCGGATGTCGGGTTGAAGCTTTCTCACGGGCGCACCGGTGCTGCCGTCGCCGAGCCGCTCACTGCGCCGTCGCTTAAAGTTCCATGGACTGGTTTCTCGATCGTCGCGTTTCGCGCTGATCGAGCAATGGAGGGCTGCTAACGTGTTTGGACCCCATGAGTTAGTTTCAACTCCTTTGCAATCCACCTGGTAAACGTACGGACCGATCGCCTGTGCTTGGCCTGCGGCGGGCACACGAGGTAGTGGCCGACATAGGTGACGTCGCGAGCGCGCCCGGCGAGCGGTGCGACCAGCTGGCCGGTCGCGAGCTCGCGTTCGGCTAGCCGCGTCGATTCCAGGGTGACCCCGAGCCCGTCGGTGGCCGCGGCGATAGCCATGAAGCTGCGGTCGAACCGAAATCCGCCGGGGCTCGGTGCGGACAGGCCGTTTGTGGCGAACCAGGCGTTCCAGCGAACGCGCTTCTGCTCGCTTTCGATGAGCACCAGTTTCAAGAGGTCGGCAGGCTCACGGATCGCGCCGGCGAGAGACGGTGCGCACATAGGACGGATCGTCTCTTCGCCAAGAGGCAATACGGACAAGCCCTCCTGCCGCGGCGGCCCATAGCAGATATCGACGTCGAACTCGTCGTTGCGAAAGTGGGGATAGTCGACGCCAGCGGCGAGGCGCACCTCGAGTTCGGGATGGCCTTCAATCAGGCTTCGCAGGCGCGGCATCAGCCATTGCGCCGCCATGCTCGGCGCGCAGTGGATTCGCAACAGGTTTGACGAGCGCGCGCTTGCGACCTCGAGGCCGTGTCGCAGCTCGTCGAATCCACTCGAGACGCGACGCAACAGCTCATCGCCCGCCAGGTTGAGCCGCACTTTGCGGCCGTCGCGCTCGAACAGCGTTGTTCCGATCTGGTCCTCGAAGGCACGGATCGCGTGGCTGACCGCGCTCGGCGTCAGGCCCAATTCGCTTGCTGCCGCGCGGAATGATCTGGTGCGGGCGGCCGCCTCGAACACTCGCAATGCGCTGAGCGGAAGCTTGGACATGCCATAGGTGAACACAATTCACCTATTGATGCAAATTCCATGTATTTTCCAGCCTCTCCCTCCCAAACATAGTCAGCGGCAATCGAAACAAGATCTCACGGAGGGAACATGCTTTTGGCAGGCAAAACTGCGATCATTTCTGGAGCCGCCGGCCTGCGCGGGATCGGCTTCGCAACTGCAAAAACATTCGCAAAGAACGGCGCGCGCGTCGCAATCCTCGACATCGATGCCAAGAGTGCGGCAGGTGCCGCGGCCGAGCTCGGCAAGGACCACATCGGGTTGGCCTGCGACGTGACGAACAAAGCCGACTGTGAGCGCGCTGTCTCCGACGTGCTCAAGGCCTTCGGCCAGATCGACATCCTGATCAACAACGCCGGCATCACCCAACCGGTCAAGGTCTGGGACATTTCGTCCGAGGACTGGGATCGCATCCAGGACGTCAATCTGCGCGGCGTGCTCTTTCTCTCGCAGGCGGTCATGCCGCATATGCGCGATCGCAAATCCGGTGCGATCGCCTGTATGTCGTCGGTTTCGGCTCAGCGCGGCGGTGGCATTCTTGGCGGCGCGCATTATTCGGCGGCGAAGGCCGGCGTGCTCGGTCTTGCCAAGGCGATGGCGCGCGAACTGGGTCCCGACGGCATCCGCGTCAATTGCGTGACGCCCGGTCTGATCCAGACCGACATCAACGCCGGCAAGATATCCGAGGAGAAGCGCAAGGAGATTATTGACGGCATTCCGCTCGGCCGGCTCGGCGTGCCGCAGGACGTCGCCAACATCTATCTGTTCCTGGCTTCCGACCTCTCTGCCTACACGACGGGCGCCGTCATCGACGTCAACGGCGGCATGCTCATCCACTGAACGAGGGGACGGTCATGGCTGAAGCCGCAATGCGTACCAACGAGCCCGACATTGCCGAACGTGCCTACCGCATCCGGCGCAATGCGCTTCGGATGGGTGAGGTTCAAGGGCAGGGCTATATCGCCCAGGCACTCGATATCGCCGACGTGCTGGCCGTCGCCTACTTCCACGCGATGCGCTACCGACCTGAAGATCCCGCTTGGGAGGGGCGTGACCGCTTCCTGCTTTCGAATGGCCATTACGCCATTGCGCTCTATGCGGCGCTGATCGAGGCCGGAATTGTTCCGGATGCGGAGCTCGAGACGTACGGTTTTGACGACAGTCGGCTGCCGATGTCGGGCATGGCCAGCTACACGCCTGGCATGGAGATGTCCGGCGGTTCACTCGGACTTGGCCTCAGCATCGCGGTCGGCATGTGCCTCGGCCTCAAGCGCAAGGGTTCTGACAGCCGCGTCTACACGCTGTTCTCCGACGGCGAGCTCGACGAGGGCTCGAAGTGGGAGGCCATGATGTCGGCAGCCCACTACAAGCTCGATAACCTCATCGCCGTCGTCGACGTCAACAATCAGCAGGCCGATGGCCCCTCGGGGCAGATGATGGGCTTCGAGCCGCTGGCTGACAAGATCCGCGCGTTCGGCTGGTTCGTGCAACGGGTCGACGGCAACGATCTCAACGCCGTCGTTGCCGCCTTCGATGCAGCCAAGGCGCATGATGGCGCAAGGCCACGCATGATCATCGCCGACACGCTTATGGGCAAGGGTGTTCCTTTCCTGGAAGCGCGCGAGCGCAATCACTTCATGCGGGTGGATCAGCACGAATGGCAGCTAGCGCTGCAAGCTCTGGACGCAGGGAGGCAAGCATGAAGCCGGCCACAACGACAGCTGCGGCGGCAGCCAAGGACAAGCCGCGGCTTACCACCTCGGCCATGATTGCCTCGATTGCCGGCGAAGGACAGGCGACGAAGCCGGCTCCGTTCGGCCATGCGCTGGTCGAGCTTGCGCGCCAGCGAGCCGACATCGTCGGCATGACCGCCGATCTCGGCAAGTACACCGACCTTCACGTGTTCGCGAAGGAATTTCCGCACCGCTACTACCAGATGGGCATGGCCGAGCAGCTCCTGTTCGGTGCTGCATCCGGTCTCGCTGCGGAAGGGTTCACGCCGTTCGTCACGACCTACGCCGTTTTCGCCTCTCGCCGCGCCTATGATTTCATCCACCAGACGATCGCGGAGGAGGATCGCAACGTCAAGATTGCTTGCGCGTTGCCAGGCCTGACCTCCGGTTACGGGCCAAGTCACCAGGCCGCCGAGGATCTGGCACTGTTCCGCGCGATGCCGAACATGACCGTCATCGATCCCTGCGACGCCCACGAGATCGAGCAGGTGGTGCCGGCGATCGCGGCGCATCAAGGCCCGGTCTACATGCGGTTGTTGCGCGGGCAGGTGCCGCTCGTGCTCGAAGAATACGGCTACAGATTCGAGCTCGGCAAGGCCAAGCATTTGCGCGACGGCACCGACGTGCTCATCATCTCCTCGGGCCTGCTCACGATGCGGGCTCTGGAAGCCGCCAAGCAGCTCGAATCCGACCGCGTCGACGTGGCCGTGCTGCACGTGCCAACCATCAAGCCGCTCGACACAGAAACGATCGTGGAGGCGTGCCGCAAGCCGGGTCGTATCGTCGTGGTCGCCGAGAACCACACCGTGATCGGTGGATTGGGCGAGGCGGTGGCGGCGGCCCTGATGCGGGCGCGCGTCCATCCTGCTTTCCACCAGATCGGCTTGCCCGACGAATTCCTCGCCGCAGGCGCGCTGCCGACGTTGCATGATCGCTACGGCATTTCGACGGAGGCGATATGCGCCTCCATCAAAAGCTGGAGATGAAGGACACAACCTTCACGACAGACCAATAATCAAACAAACAGGGAGAAGGAAATGACCAAGGAAGCGAAGAGGGGCTTGACGCGTCGTGCTGCGTTGGCCATGGGCGCCGCCATACCCCTTGTCTCCATCATCTCGCGGCGCGGCGACGCCGCCGAATTCACCCTCAAATTCGCGACCGGTCAGGACCCCTCGCATCCCGTGAACAAGCGGGCGCGCGAAGCCATCGACCGGATCAAGCAGGCGACCGGCGGCCGCGTCGAGATCAACCTGTTTCCGGCCAATCAGCTCGGCTCCGATACCGATCTTCTCGGTCAAATCCGCAACGGCGCCGTCGACTATCTGAACATCGGCGCTTCGGTTCTCGCCACGCTGGTGCCAGGCGTCGGCATCGTCAACACCGGCTTCGCCTTCAGCTCCTACGATGCCGTGTGGAAGGCGATGGACGGCGATCTCGGAAATTTCGTCAAGGGCGAGATCGAGAAGCTGGGCGTTCTTCAGGTCTGCAAGTCCTGGGACAACGGATTCCGCCAGCTCACGTCCTCCACCCGCGAGATCAAGACCCCGGATGACCTCAAGGGCTTCAAGATGCGCGTCCCCGCGGCGCCGATCCTGACCAGCCTGTTCCAAGCGCTCGGCGCAGGTCCGACGCCGATCAATTTCAACGAGGTGTACTCCGCGCTGCAAACCAAGGTGGTCGAAGGGCAGGAGAATCCGCTGGCGATCATTTCGACGGCCAAGCTCTACGAGGTGCAGAAATATTGCTGCCTCACGAGCCACGTATGGGATGCCTATCTCATCCTGGGCAACCGCCGCTCGTTCTCGCGCCTGCCGTCCGACGCGCAGGAGATCGTGACGCGCGAATTGAACAAGGCGGCCGATGACGAGCGTGCCGACATCGCCGCGCTGTCGAAGTCGCTGCGCGACGAACTGGCGGCCAAGGGTCTCAACTTCGTCGAGGTCGACAAGGGCGCCTTCCGCACGACGCTCGGCAAGACCAGCTTCTACAAGGATTGGCGCGAAAAGTTTGGTGAGAAGGGCTGGACGCTGCTCGAGCAGGCAGTAGGCAAATTGGGATGAGCGCCATCCACGCCGACGACCCCGTGGCCGGAAGCATGAGCTCCGGCCTGGTGGTCAAGCTCGACCGGCTGCTCGCTTTGGTCACCGAGCCGCTCGCGGCGTTCGCCGTTGCGGCCGAGATCGTCATCCTGCTCACGGGCGTGATCGCGCGATTCGTCTTCAATCATCCCCTGACATGGTCGGATGAGCTCGCGTCGATCACATTCCTCTGGCTGGCCATGCTGGGTTCGGCCATTGCGTTGCGACGCGGCCAGCACATGCGCATGACCGCGCTGGTGGAGCGCACCGCCGGCGCGAGGCGGGAGTTGCTGGAGGCGCTGGCGACCATGGCGCCCGCGCTGTTCCTGCTCTTCATTCTTTCGCCATCCTTCGATTTTGCGGAGGACCAGGCTTTCGTTCACACCCCAGCGCTTGGTCTGAACGACGCCTTGCGCGCCGCGGCGGTGCCTGTGGGTGTCGTGCTCATGCTCGCCGGTACACTTGTTCGGAGCCTTCGCCTCGGAGCCTTGCAGCTTGCTCTGGCGGTTGCGATTCTCGCTGCTTTCGCGGCGGGACTCTATCTCCTCACGCCCTGGATCGTCGCGATCGGCAACTGGAACCTGTTGCTGTTCTTCACGCTGCTGCTCGGCCTCTGCGTGCTCGCAGGCGTGCCGATTGCCTTCTGCTTCGGCCTGTCGACGGTCGCCTATCTCGTGGTCGCGACCACGACGCCGTTGCAGGTCATCCCTGGCCGCATCGATGAGGGCGTGAGCTCGCTCATCCTGCTCGCCGTGCCGTTGTTCATCCTGCTCGGCTACCTGATCGTGATGACGCGCATGGCGTCATCCATGGTGAAGTTCCTGGCAGCGCTGGTCGGTCACGTCGAAGGTGGCCTGGCCTACGTGCTGCTCGGTGCAATGCTGCTCGTCTCCGGCATTTCGGGCGCCAAGACCGCGGACATGGCTGCTGTGGCACCCGTGCTGTTCCCGGACATGAAGCGACGAGGCATTCACGAGGGCGAGCTCGTGTCGCTGCTAGCGGCATCCGGCGCGATGGCCGAAACGATTCCGCCGTCGATCGTGCTCATCATCATCGGATCGGTGACGGGCGTCTCCATTGCGGCCCTGTTCACCGGCGGCATTCTTCCCGGCGTCGTTCTGGCGTTGGCCTTGGCCTTTGTTGCGCGGCGGCGGATGTCCGAGGGCACTGGTGCGGACCGCGGCGTGACGACGGCGCGCGAAATCGGGCGCACATTCCTCGTCGCTGCGCCCGCGCTGATGCTTCCCGTGCTGATCCGCGTCGCGGTCAGCGAAGGCGTGGCGACGGCGACGGAAGTGGCGACCATCGGCATCGCCTATGCCTTCGTCGTGGGAATCATCGTCTACCGTTCGTTCGACTGGCGCCAGCTTTATCCGGCCCTGGTCGGCACAGCGGCACTTTCGGGAACCATCCTGTTCATCATTGGCGCGGCGACCTGCATGTCCTGGGCGTTGACGCAATCGAACTTCTCCCATGCGCTCGCGGGCGCGCTGGCGCAGGCTCCTGGCGGACGGTACGGCTTCCTTCTCTGCTCGATCGTGCTCTTCGTCGTGCTTGGCAGCGTGCTCGAGGGAATCCCGGCAATGGTGCTGTTCGGTCCGTTGCTGTTTCCCGTCGCCAAGCAACTGGGCGTGCACGAGGTGCACTATGCCATGGTGGTGATCCTGGCGATGGGCATCGGATTGTTCGCGCCGCCCTTCGGCCTCGGCTACTACGCGGCCTGCTCGATTGGACAGGTCGATCCGAACTCCGGCCTCAAGCGCATCTGGAGCTATCTCGCTGCGCTCGTTGTCGGTCTCGTGGTCGTCGCCTTCGTTCCCTGGATCTCGACGGGATTTCTTCCCTGATGCGCTGAACGCGCACTTAACCCAGGCGACGCCGGTCTCACCGGTGCCGCCCGCAACAGGTGTCATCGCCAATGTCGATCAGTCCTTCGATCACCTCAGACACGTCGCGCGCTCCCGCTGACCTGCACAAGCGCATGGCCGACGCGATCCGCTTCTTGTCGCTCGATGCGGTCGAGCGCGCAGCGGATGGCCATCCCGGCGCTCCGCTCGGTTGCGCGGAGATCGCAACCGCGCTGTTCACGCGTCACATCAAGTGCAATCCGGCCGATCCGCTTTGGCCGGATCGCGACCGGTTCGTTCTGTCGAACGGCCATGGCTCGATGCTGATCTATTCGCTGCTGCACCTGTCCGGCTATGCCGGCTTTCCGATCGAACAGATCAAGCAGTTTCGCGAGCTCGGCTCGCACACCCACGGCCATCCCGAGCGGGCGCCCGATCTCGGCATCGAGGTCACGACCGGCCCGCTCGGACAGGGCATCGCCAACGCGGTCGGCATGGCCGTGGCGGAAGCCTGGCTGAGTGCGACCTTCGGCGAGGAAATCGTCAATCATCGCACCTACGCCATCGTCGGCGACGGTTGCCTTCAAGAAGGCATCGCTCACGAGGTCATTTCGCTCGCCGGTCATCTGCGCCTGGGGAAGCTTTGCTTTCTGTGGGACGACAATCGCATGACCGATGACGGTCACACGGATTTCGCGATCTCCGAGGACGTGCGCGGGCGTTTCCGCATCGCCGGTTGGCAGGTCATCGATGCCGACGGTCATGATGTGGATCAGGTCTCGGCGGCACTGCTATTGGCCGCATGCGACCCGCGCCCGACCATGATCGCCTGCCGCACCACCATCGGCAAGGGATTGCCGCGGCTCGAGGGCAAGCGCGGCGCGCATGGCGGGCGCGTGTTCGCCAAGGATCTGGAAGAGGCGCGCGCGGCCGCGGGCTGGACGGAAGGACCGTTCGAGATTCCCCGCGACGTCACGGAAGCCTGGAAGAACGGCGTCACCGATCGCAACCGGCCCGCCTACGAGTCGTGGCGCGCCCGTGTGGCCGCCATGCAGCCGGAGAAGCGCGCCATGTTTGAGCGCGCGATGGCCGGCGAGCTTCCGGAGGGATGGAGCGATGCGCTGGCCGCGTGGCGCCGCAAGATGGCGGCCGAAGGTCCGATCCGCTCCACCAACGAGGCGACCGCCGATATCGTTGCGCTGCTCGCCGAGACGATCCCCGAGCTGATTTCCGGCGCCCCCGACCTCGAAGGCCCGACCAATTGCAAGCGTACCTTGCAGGCATTCACGTCCGCAGATCCCGCCGGCCGTTACGTGCACTACGGCATCCGCGAGCACGCCATGGGTGCGATGATGAACGGCATGGCCGCGCATGGCGGCGTGTTGCCTCTCGGCGCCACCTATCTGGTTTTCTCTGACTACATGCGGCCGGCGCTGCGGATGGCCGCGCTGATGGAATTGCCGGTCGTTACGGTCTACAGCCACGATTCCATCGGCATCGGCAAGAACGGGCCGACCCACCAGCCGGTCGAATTCCTGGCCTCGCTGCGCGCGATGCCGAACATGGCGGTGTTCCGCCCCGCCGATCATGTGGAAGCCGCCGAATGCTGGGAGCTCGCGTTGCGCCGCAGGCTCGGCCCGTCGTCGATGATCTGCTCGCGGCAGGGCCTGCCGCCGGTTCGCACTGGGGATAGCTCCGCCAATCTTTGCTCGCGTGGAGCCTATGTGCTTGTCGAGGCCGATGGCGCGCGATGCGCCACGCTGCTGGCAACGGGCTCGGAGGTCCAGATCGCGCTTGCGGCGCGGCTTGTCCTGCAGGCGCAGGGGGTACCCACCGCGGTGGTCTCCATGCCGTGCTGGGAACTGTTCGAGGAGCAGGATGAAGCTTATCGGGCAGGCGTTCTCGGCAAGGGCGTGCGGGTCGCGGTCGAGGCGGCGGTGCGGCTCGGTTGGGACCACTGGATCGGAGACCGGGGCGGATTTGTCGGCATGTCCTCTTTCGGCGCGTCAGGCCCGGCCGATGCATTGTTCGTCCATTTCGGCATTACCGCCGAGAAGGTTGCGGGAATGGCATTGGGATTGCTTCGCGATAAGCTGACCGCTGCCTTGGACAACTGACCGCGAGAGCAAGATGGCCAACCTATCGGAACCAGTCCGTATCGTATTTCTTGACCGGGACACGATGCCGCCGGAGATTCGACTTCGGCCGCCGTCGTTTCGGCACGAAGTTCAGGAGTACGCAACGACCGCGCCGCAGGACATCGCGAGCCGGATAGCGGACGCCCACATCGTGATTACCAACAAGGTGCCTGTTCGACGCGCGGAATTGCGGGCGGCGCCGCAATTGCGCTTGATCGCGGTTGCGGCCACGGGATACGACGTCGTCGATATCCATGCCTGCGAAGAGCGCGGCGTTGCCGTCTCGAACATTCGCGGCTATGCGGTCAATACGGTCCCGGAGCACACTTTCGCACTGATATTCGCGCTTCGTCGCAGCCTGACTGCTTATCGTGATTCAGTCCGCAACGGCCGATGGCTCGAATCCGGCCAGTTCTGCTATTTCGACTTTCCCATTCGCGATCTGGCCGGCTCGACGCTCGGCATCATCGGTGACGGCGCACTCGGTCGTTCCGTTGCGGATATCGGCCGCGCGCTCGGAATGCGCGTGCTGTTTTCCACCTATAAGGGCGTGGAGGGGATGGGTCCCCTCTACACACCCTTTGAGGAGGTGCTGCGTACGTCGGACGTCATCACCTTGCACGCGCCATTGATGCCGGCGACACGTAACATGATCGCTGCGGGCGAATTCGCCGTGATGGAACGGCGCCCGCTTCTGATCAATACCGCGCGCGGCGGCCTCGTCGACGAGACCGCGCTCGGCGATGCCCTTCGCTCCGGCAAGATCTCCGGGGCAGGTTTCGACGTCGCGACTGTCGAACCGCCCTCAGCCGATCATCCGCTGATGCAATTGGTCGGATTGCCGAACTTCATTCTGACCCCGCACGTGGCCTGGGCGAGCCACGAGGCCGTGCAGGCTCTCGCCGACCAGCTCGTCGACAACATCGAGGCCTTCTGGAACGGCGCTCCGCGCAATCTTGTCACAGCAGCATAACGTCGAACAAGCGACGAAGAGCGAGCTACGCCTCCATCCCCTCCAGTGCACGCCGCAGCGCCTCGACCAGATCGAGCGCCACCGGTGAGGGGCTGCGCTGCGCGGGAAAGACGGCGGAGAATTCGAAGTCGATGCGCGGCAGGAAGCGACGCACGATGACGCCGCGGGTCGAAAATTCCTGCGCGGTGAAGGGATCGCAGATCGCAACCCCGAGTCCCGACGACACCATTCCGCACATGATCTCCGACAGCGTGGTCTCGACGCGCAGCACGCGGCTGACGTCGTTGCGGTGGAAGACCTGGTCGACGAGATGCCGGCTCGCAGATCCCGCCGAGAGCGATATGAAGGTCTCGCCCTCGAAATCGCGCGGCTCCAATACGTCCTTTTCTGCCAGGCGATGTCCGGCCGGCAGCACCGCGACGCGCGCCAGCGCCGGCAGCCGCAGGCCCGGCAGACCGGCAGCGATCGGCACTTCGGCAAAACCGATATCACACTGATTGTTCAGCACCCAGTCCACCACGATCGGCGAGATCACGCCGAAGAAGGCGAGGTTGAGGTTGGGCCGCTCTTTCAGGAAATGCCCGGCGAGCCGCGGCAGGTAGCCGTTCGCGAGCGCCGGCAGCGCGGCGATCCGCAATGAGCCGGTGCGACGGCCGCGAATCTCCTCGGCGGCGGCAGCGATACGCTCGAGGCCCACGAAGGACCGCTCCACTTCGGTGTAGAGCGCCGTTGCGGCTGCGGTCGGCACGAGCCCGGTGCCACGGCGCTCGAACAGCTCCATCTTCAAGAGGGCCTGGAGGTCGCGGAGCAACCGGCTGACCGCCGGCTGCGTCACGACCATCAACCTCGCGGCCTCGGTCACGCTGCCGGTCAGCATCATCGCGCGGAAGGCTTCCACTTGCCGCGAATTGATCCGCGCCATTCCGGCCTCTCTTCATAACATTTCGGCATGCAGAAGGTGCCATTATTCATTGGACGATGGAAGTGTAGCTCTGCGATCTTTTTCATCAGCGCTGAAGTCAGCCCGCTTTTTCGGCAGATCGGGGCCTAAAGCCCGCCGATCGCATCAAAACCCGTGAGCAGGGGCCGGAGCCCTGGTCGGATCGGGATTTTGCGCCGAAGGGAACGCGGGCGCGCTTCGGTCGTCTGATCGTCGACACGTCACCTCATCCCGGTCTTGGAGATTGGTCCTTATGAAGACACTCAGCCTTCTCACAGCGGTCACCATCGCGGCGCTCGCCGCGGCCCCGTCGGTCGTCTCGGCACAGCAGAAGACGCTCTATGTCGCCGGTTATGGCGGCTCGTTCGAGAAGACGATCCGCGACGAGGTGATCCCGAATTTCGAGAAGGAGAACGGCGTCAAGGTCGAATACGTCGCCGGCAACTCCACGGATACGCTCGCCAAGCTTCAGGCGCAGAAGGGCAATCAGCAGATTGATGTCGCGATCGTCGACGACGGCCCGATGTACCAGGCGATCCAGCTCGGCTTTTGCGGCAAGCTCGACGGCCTGCCGTCCGACCTCTATGACGCCGCGCGCTTCAAGGACGATAGTGCAGTCGCGATCGGTCTCGTCGCGACTGGGTTGATGTACAACACCAAGGTGTTTGCGGAGAAGGGCTGGGCGCCGCCGACCTCGTGGAACGATCTGAAGGATCCGAAATACGCCAAGCAGCTCGTCATCCCGCCGATCAACAACACCTACGGCCTGGAGGCGCTGGTGATGCTCGCCAAGATGAACGGCGGCGGCGAGTCGAACGTCGATGCGGGCTTCAAGATCTTCAAGAACGACATCAATCCGAATGTGCTCGCCTATGAACCGTCGCCGGGCAAGATGACCGAGCTGTTCCAGTCCGGCCAGGCCGTCATCGCGGTGTGGGGCACGGGACGTGTGCAGAGCTTTGCCAATACCGGCTTCCCTGTCGACTTCGTCTATCCGAAGGAGGGCGCTGCAACGCTCCTGACGACCGCCTGTCCGATCGCCAAGTCCACTGCTTCGCCGCTCGCGGCGAGCTTCATCAAGATGCTGCTCGATCCCAAAATCCAGCTCGTTATGCTGAAGGACTATGGCTACGGCCCGGTGCTGAAATCGCTCGTCGTCCCGCCGGAGCTCGGCAAGATGGCGCCGATCGGCGAGCGCGCGGCCAAGCTCTATAATCCTGACTGGACCGTCATCAACGAGAAGCGCGAGGAATGGACCAAGCGGTGGAACCGCGAGGTCGAGCGCTAACGCGATGGCCTTCCTCGAGCTCGATCGCGTCGGCAAGCAGTTCGGCTCGCAAACCGTTGTCGACGATTTCAGCCTTGCGGTGGAGAGGGGTGAGTTCATCTCGTTCCTCGGTCCCTCCGGCTGCGGCAAGACCACGACGCTCCAGATGATCGCGGGCTTCCTGGAGCCGTCGCGCGGTGCGATCCGGCTGGAGGGGCGCGATCTGACCAGGGTGCATCCAGCGAAACGTGGCCTCGGCATCGTGTTCCAGAGCTACGCGCTGTTTCCGCACATGACCGCCGCCGAGAACGTCGCCTTTGGTCTGGAGATGCGTGGCGTGCCGAGGGACAAACGCACGGAGCGCGTTCGCGCGGCGCTGGGGATGGTCGGGCTTGCCGGTTTTGAGGAGCGCTATCCGCGGCGCATGTCGGGCGGCCAGCAGCAGCGCGTGGCGCTGGCGCGGGCGCTGGTGATCCAGCCGAGCGTATTGCTGCTCGACGAGCCGCTATCGAACCTTGATGCCAAGCTGCGCGAGGAGATGCAGATCGAGCTGCGCCAGATCCAGCGCACCATCGGCACCACCACGATCCTCGTCACCCACGACCAGAACGAGGCGATGTCGTTGTCCGACCGCATCGTCGTGATGAGCCAGGGCAAGATCGAGCAGATCGGCACGCCGCAACAGACCTATGAGCGGCCGGCATCGGCCTTCGTGTCGCAGTTCCTCGGCAAGACCAACGATTTCGCCGCGACCGTCGATCGGACGGCTCAGCCTGCGCGGCTGGTCGCCGGCTCCTGGCAGGCGCCGGCCCCGGCAGGCGCGAGCGGCGTGGTGACGATCAGCCTTCGCCCCGAGCGGATCAGCTTTGCTGATGTTGGCCTTGCGGCAAAGATCGTCACGCGGATTTTCCAGGGCAATCACTGGCTGTTCCAGTGCGAGACCGAGTGCGGACCGGCGATCGTGATCCGGCAGAATGATGGGACGCCGCAGCCGGGCGAAGGCGAGGCGGTCCATCTCACATGGCGCGTGGAAGACATGAGCCTGCGCGGAAGCGGAGGCGCCGTATGACCGCCGCCGGCACGTCAACGCAATCTGCCGAGACGCGCGCGTCCTGGGCGCTGACGTTGCCCGCGCTGATGCTGTTCGTCGGCGTGCTGGTGATCCCGCTTCTCATGACCGTGATGCTCTCGTTCCACGACTGGGGCCAGTACAAGGGCATCGAGCCGGTCTTCATCCTGAAGAACTGGCAGGAGATCGCGAGCGATCCCTATTACGCCGAGATGTTCTGGCGGACGTTCCGCATCGCGCTGCTGGCAACGCTGATCACCGCCGTGCTCGGCGCGCCAGAGGCCTATATCCTCAACCGTATGAGCGGACGCTGGAAAGGCATCTTCCTGCTCCTGATTCTCGGGCCCCTTCTGATTTCGGTAGTGGCGCGCACGCTCGGCTGGGCGCTGCTATTCGGCGGCAATAATGGCCTCGTCAACAAGCTCCTGATGTCTCTCGGTCTGATCCGCGCGCCGCTGCCCTTCATGTTCACCGAGACCGGCATGGTCGTAGCGCTCGCGCATGTGATGATGCCATTCATGGTGCTCTCGGTCTGGGCAGCGCTCCAGCGCGTCGACCCGCAGATCGAGAACGCCGCGATGTCGCTCGGGGCCGGCGCCTTCACCATCATCCGCCGCATCATCCTGCCGCAGATCATGCCCGGTGTGCTCTCGGGCGCGATCATCGTGTTCTCGCTGTCGGCGAGCGCGTTCGCAACGCCGGCGATCATCGGCGGTCGTAGGCTGAAGGTCGCGGCAACGCTCGCCTATGACGAGTTCCTCAACACGTTGAACTGGCCGCTCGGTGCGGCGGTCGCGGTGCTGCTGCTGCTCGCGCTGGTGCTGATCGTCGTCGGCAGCAATGCGCTGATCGAGCGCCGCTATGCCGAGGTGTTCCGATGAGGACGAACGGCCCGCTCGCGCTCACCTTTCACACGCTCTTCGTCGTCTTCATGCTGGCGCCGATCGTGGTGGTCTGCCTCGTCGCCTTCACGCCCGAGGGGTTCCTCTCGCTGCCGACCAACGGCTTCTCGCTGCGCTGGTTCAGGACGATCGCGAGCTATCCGGAATTCGTGCACGCGTTCTGGGTCAGCCTCGGGCTCGGGATGGTGTCCTCCTTCGTTGCGCTGATGTTTGCCGTGCCGGCGGCACTGGCGATTGCGCGCTACAGATTTGTAGGCCGCGATGCGCTGGCAGCGCTGTTCCTGTCGCCACTGATGATCCCGCACGTGGTGCTCGGCATCGCCTTCCTGCGCTTCTTCACCTCGCTCGGGCTCGGTGGCACCTTTGCGGCGCTGCTGATCGCCCATGTCATCGTGGTGTTTCCCTTCGCACTCCGCCTGACGCTGGCGGCGGCGACCGGCATGGATCGCTCGGTCGAGATGGCTGCGGTCTCGCTTGGTGCCGGCGGCTTTACGCTGTTTCGCCGCGTGACACTGCCGCTGATCCTGCCCGGCGTGATCAGCGGGTGGGCACTCGCCTTCATCCAGTCCTTCGACGATCTGACGATGACCGTCTTCCTGGCGGCGCCAGGCACTGAAACATTGCCGGTCAGGATGTTCCTCTATATCCAGGACAACATCGATCCGCTCGTGACATCCGTCTCAGCGAGCGTCATCGCAGTCACCATGACTGCCCTCATCCTGCTCGACCGCTTCTACGGGCTCGACCGCGTGCTCGCAGGCAAGAGCGATCCCGGGCGATAGGAGAACGCATGCACAGGGAATATGACGTCGCCGTCGTTGGCGGCGGACTGCTCGGCTCCGCCATTGCCTGGGGGCTCGGCCGGCTCGGCAAGAGCGTCGCCGTGCTCGACGAGGGCGACATCGCCAAGCGCGCCTCGCGCGCGAACTTTGCGCTGGTGTGGGTGCAGAGCAAAGGGCTCGGCATGCCCGCCTATACCGTGTGGACGGTGCGCGCGGCGCGGGCCTGGCCAATGCTTGCCGCCGAATTGAAGGATCAGACCGGCCTTGACGTCTGCCTCCAACAGTATGGCGGCTTTCATCTGACGCTCGGCGAGGACGAGTACGAGCAGCGCACCCAGCTCGTCACGCGCATGCACAACCAGGTTGGCGCGGCCGATTACAGGATGGAGATGCTGCCGGCCTCAGAGGTGAAGAAGATGCTGCCGCTGATCGGCCCGGAGGTGTCGGGCGGCAGCTTCTGTCCGTTCGACGGTCACGTCAATTCGCTCCGTACTTTTCGCGCGTTCCATACCGGCTTCAAGGCGTTCGGTATCGACTATTTTCCGGAGCGCCCGGTCTCGGCGATCACGAAGAGCGGCGGCGAATTCGGCCTGACAACGCCGCAAGGCGAAATCCGCGCCCACAAGATCGTGCTTGCCGCGGGCAATGCCAACCAGACGCTGGCGCCGATGGTCGGCCTCTTCGCGCCGATGGGGCCGACGCGCGGCCAGATCGTGGTGACCGAGCGCACCGTGCCGTTCCTGCCGCATCCGCTGACGACCATCCGCCAGACAGACGAGGGCACTGTCATGATCGGCGACAGCAAGGAAGACGAGCTCGACGATCGCGCGCTGAGACATTCGATCAGCTCCGTGATGGCGGACCGCGCGCAGCGGATGTTCCCGCATCTGGCGCGGCTCAACGTCGTCAGGAGCTGGGCCGGCATCCGAGTCATGCCGCAGGACGGCTTTCCAATCTACGACCAGTCGGAAACTCATCCCGGCGCGTTCGTCGCCTGCTGTCATTCCGGCGTGACGCTCGCCTCCAACCACGCCTTCGAGCTTGCCCGCATGGTCGCAGGCGGCGCGCTCGAGCCGGAGCTGGTCGGCGCGTTCTCAGCGTGCCGCTTCGGAGGCGAGGGCGCAACGAACGACAGTGGCTACTAGCGACTTCAGAGAAGGAGCCAAGAGGCATCCAATGTTCAGACGATCCGATCAGGACAAGCGTCCATCGTTGCAGATCTTCGTCGACGGCGTTGCCGTCGAGGCGCGCGAGGGCGATACCGTATCCGCCGCGCTGCTCGTCTCGGGGCGTGACGTGCGCCGCGCGACCGCGGTGAGCGGTGCGCCGCGGCTGCCCTATTGCATGATGGGCGTGTGCTTCGACTGCCTCGTCACCATCGATGGCGTCGGCAATCGCCAGGGCTGCCTGGTGCCGGTCGCCGCCGGCATGCAGATCGAAATTCAGAAGGGCAAAAGGGAGGTCGGCCGATGAACACGACGCCTCAGCGCGACGCTTACGATGTCGTCGTCATCGGGGCAGGGCCGGCCGGTCTTGCTGCGACCGCGACCGCGTCGGCAGCAGGCCTGTCGACGCTGCTACTCGACGAGAACCCGGGCCCTGGCGGCCAGGTCTGGCGCGCCATCGCGTCGACGCCCGTGACAGCGCGCGACCAGCTCGGCGCCGATTATTGGGCAGGTGCCGAACTCGTTGGCGAGGTGCGGTCCAGCAAGGCCGAGATTATCCATCGCGCAACCGTGTGGAGTCTCGATCGTCATCGCGAGATCGGGATTTCTGTCGGCGGCGCATCCACCTTCGTCAAGGCGCGGCGCGTCATCCTTGCGACCGGCGCGCTGGAGCGGCCGTTTCCGATTCCGGGCTGGACACTGCCGGGCGTGATGACCGCGGGCGCCGCACAGACCATGCTGAAGTCGTCGGCGCTGGTGCCTGATTGCCGCACGGTGATCGCGGGGCAGGGGCCACTGCTGTGGTTGCTCGCAGCGCAGATCCTGCGCCTTGGCGGTCGTATCGATCGCATTCTCGATACGACCGAACGCAAGAACTACCTGGCCGCGCTGCCTCACGCCTTCAGCTTCCTGACGTCGCCTTACTTTGCGAAGGGCCTTGCGATGATGCGCGAGGTGAAGGCCGAGGTACAGGTGGTGACTGGGGTCACCGAGCTTGCCGCGGCCGGCGAGGGTCGGCTTGCCAGCGTAAGCCATGTCGCAGGCAGCCGTCGCGAGACGATCCCAGCGGACCTTCTTCTCCTGCATCAGGGCGTCGTGCCCAACGTCAATCTCGCGATGGCGGCGGGCGTTGAACATCGCTGGGATGACCTGCAACTCTGCTGGTCGCCGATGCTCGATGCCAATGGCGGCACCTCGATCGAAGGCATCGCGATCGCCGGTGACGGCGCCGGTATTGGCGGCGCAAACGCCGCGGTGGTTCGCGGCCGCATCGCTGCACGGGCTGCAGTCGAGGCGCTTGCGCCTGCAGCCGCCGCGAAGCTCTCGTCGATGGCCGCGCTGCGTGCCGATCTGGCCAAAGCCGAGCGCGGTCGCGTCTTCCTCGACACGCTGTTCCGTCCCGCGCGGCAATTCCGCATTCCCGCAGGCGACACCATCGTCTGCCGCTGCGAGGAGGTGACCGCCAAGGACATCGTCGATGCCGTCGCGATCGGCGCGACGGGGCCGAACCAGCTCAAGGCCTATCGCCGCACCGGCATGGGGCCGTGCCAGGGTCGCCTGTGCGGCCTCACCGTCACCGAGCTGATGGCGGAGGCGCGCGGCAAGACGGCGCAGGAGATCGGTTACTATCGGCTGCGCGCGCCGGTGAAGCCGATCACGCTCGCCGAGCTTGCGGCGATGCCGAAGACCGACGATGACATAAAGGCGGTGGTGCGCGGATGACGAAGCTTGCGGATGCCATCATCGTGGGTGGCGGCATCCACGGATGCTCGACGGCGCTGCACCTGACGCTGGCCGGCATGAAGCCGGTGCTGATCGAGAAGGATTATGCCGGCCGTCACGCGTCCGGCGTCAATGCCGGCGGCGTGCGCCAGCTCGCGCGCCGCGTCGCCGAGATCCCGCTCTCGATTCGCTCGATGGGGATCTGGGAGCGGATCGAAGAGCTGCTCGACGACGATTGCAGCTTCGAGAGCCATGGCCAGGTTCTGGTCGCGGAGAACGAGACCGAGCTTGCGGCATGCCGCGCGCGTGTCGCCGAGTTGAACGCGCTCGGCTTCACCCACGAGGAGCTGATCGACGGCGCCGAGCTGCGACGGCTGGTGCCTGCCGTCGCCGACACCTGCCCCGGCGGTGTGGTCTCGCGCCGCGACGGCGCGGCCAATCCCGCCCAGACCACGACGGCGTTTCGGCGCAAGGCGGAGCAGCTCGGCGCAACCGTGCGCGAGGGCGTGGCCGCAAGCAACGTCCGCCGCGAGGATGGGCTCTGGCGCGTCGATGTCGGCGCTGAAACCTATGCCGCGCCGGTTCTGGTCAACGCCGCCGGCGCGTGGGCAGGGCGTATCGCCGCCGCGCTCGGCGAGCCGGTGCCGGTCGAGACCGTGGCGCCGATGCTGATGATCACCTCGCGCGTGCCGCACTTCATCGACCCCGTGGTGATCCTGCGCGGCCGCAAACTGTCCTTCAAGCAGTTCAAGAACGGCACCGTGTTGATCGGCGGTGGACATCTGGCAACGCCGGACCAGGACCGCAACGAAACGGTGCTGGACTGGCCGAGCCTCGCCATCAGCGCCCGCACCGTATTCGAGCTGTTTCCGGTGATGCGGGATGCCACCATCATGCGCGCCTGGGCCGGCATCGAAGCGAAGACAAAGGATGATCTGCCCGTGCTGGGCCCGAGCGCCCGCCATGCCGGTCTGTTCCATCAGTTCGGCTTCTCGCTGCACGGCTTCCAACTCGGCCCCGGCGCTGGCGCAGTCATGGCGGAGTTGATCGTGAACGGCGGCACCCAGACCCGGATCGGCGATCTCGCCATCGACCGCTTTCGTTCCTTCAGCTCTTAGAACCAACAAGAGGACATCATGACCATCACGCGCAGCATCCGCACGCCCATCATGCACCGCACTGTCGAGGCCAATGGCTTCGTGTTCGTCGGCGGCACGATCGCCGACGACACCTCTGTCTCGATGGGCGAGCAGACCCGCAACATCCTCGGCAAGATCGCAGGCTATCTGAAGGAGGTGGGCAGCGATGCCTCCCGCATCGTCAGCGCCTCGATCTTCGTGACCGATCTGTCGAAGAAGAAGGAGATGGACGCGGTCTGGACCGAGTTCTTCGGTGACAATCTGCCGGCACGCGCGACCGTCGGCGTCGCTGATCTCGGCGGCAGCGCGCTGATCGAGGTCGTCGTCACCGCGCTCAAGGGCTAAGGCTAAACCTCAGCCCATGATCTCCTTGACCATCGGGATCACCTTGCTGCCATAGAGCTCGATGCTGCGCATAAGCTTCTCGTGGGGCAAGGGCCCTGCGGAATATTTGAGCTGGAAGCGCGAGATGCCGAGCGCCTTCGCGGTCGCGGCGATCTTGCGCGCGACCGTCTCGGGCGAGCCGACATAGAGCGAGCCGTGATCGGCCTCGTGCACGAACTCGTCGCGGCCCATCGGCGGCCAGCCGCGCTCCTTCCCGATGCGGTCGCGCATGGTCTTGTAGTCGGCCCACAGCTCCTCGCGCGCCAGCGCATCGGTCTCTGCGACATAGCCGGGCGAATGCACGCCGATCGGCTTCACCGCGCGGCCGAATTCCTTGTAGGCGCGGTGATAGAGCTCGACATAGGACGCAAAGCGCCTGGGATCGCCGCCGATGATTGCGAGCATCAAGGGCAGATCGTAATGCGCGGCGCGCACCACCGATTCCGGGCTGCCGCCGACGCCGATCCAGGTTTTGAGCTCGCCGTGCTCGACCGGCGGATAGACGAGCTGGTTCTTCAGCGGCGGACGCAGCTTGCCGTCCCAGGTCACCGGCTTCTGGGACAGGAGTGCGGCGAACAGGTCGAGCTTTTCCTCGAACAGCTCCTCGTAACGGCGCAGGTCGAAGCCAAACAGCGGGAAGGATTCCGTGAACGAGCCGCGCCCGAGGATCACCTCGGCGCGACCGTTCGAAAGCGCGTCCAGCGTCGCAAAGCGCTGGAAGACGCGGATGGGGTCATCCGAGGAGAGCACCGTCACCGCGGAGCCCAGATGGATGCGTTTGGTGCGGGCCGCGATCGCGGCGAGCGCGACTTCCGGCGAGGAGATCGCGAAATCGGCACGGTGATGCTCGCCGAGCCCGATGAAGTCGATGCCGAGCTCGTCCGCCAGCACGGCCTCCTCGACGACGTTACGGATCACCTGCGCATGCGGCAGCGGCATGCCGCCAGCGTCCTTGGTGACGTCGCCAAAGGTATCCAGTCCGAATTCGAGCGATGCGGTCATTGATCAGGTCTCTCGAGCATGATCCGGAAAAGCGTGAAGTGGTTTTCCGAAAGGATCATGCTCAAACAATAGCGAAGGCAGCTGCAGATCTAGTCGTCGGCTTGCCCGTCACAATACCGCTTCAGGAAATCCATGGTTTCCGTTTCGCGACCGGGCGATGCCTGTTGATGGCCGCTGCAGCTCGCATCAAGGCCCGAATTTTTCCGCCATCGCCTCGGGGGCGCGCGCCTGGAGAACGCGGCGCTTCAGCTGCTTCAGCTCCTTGATTTCGGCGACGATGGCCTCGACCGCACGCTTCTGCTGCTGGCGCAGGGTGCGCTGGTCCTTGACGGGAAGGGGTCTCTTGCCTTTCGACGTCTGGATTACCTCGCGTGCGAGCTTCCGCAGCGCATCGAGCTCTGCCTTGATTGCGTTCTTGCCTGCTGTCGTCATCTCCATGCTCCCTTGGAATTCCTCAGGCTTCGGACGCGCGGCCAGCGCTAGCGCCACATGCCCCGCATCCTGGCTCCGATATCGATCTTCGGCCCCTGCGCCGCGGTCCGCGCCGTGCCGGCTTGCGTCTTCGGCCAGGCCGTCCGCTCGAACAGAGGAACGAGCGCTTCCGGAATGAAACGGGTGCGCGAGGCGTAGACGTGGCGATCGCCCGAAGCGGCCTGACCGTGCGTGAAGAAACGCTGCGGCACGATCAAATGCAAGTCGTCCTTGGCGCGGGTCATCGCGACGTAGAGCAGGCGGCGCTCCTCCTCGAGCTCGGCGCTGGTGCCAGCGCCGAGATCGGACGGCATGCAGCCGTCGACCACGTTGAGCAGGAACACCGACTTCCACTCCTGGCCCTTGGCGGAATGGATGGTGGAGAGGATCAAATAGTCCTCGTCGAGCAGGGGAACGCCGGCCTGATCGGATGTCGCATCCGGCGGATCGAGCGTGAGCTCGGTGAGGAATTTTTCGCGCGAAATATAGCCGCTTGCGATCTGCTCGAGCTGCATGAGATCGGCGCGGCGCGTCTCGGCATCCTCATGGATGCGGTCGAGATGCGGCTCGTACCAGAGGCGCGCACGCTCGAGGTCGGCGGGCCATTCCGAATAGCTGAGATTCTCGACCGTGCGAATGAAGGTGGTCCAGTCGTCGCCGGTGCGCGGCGGTGCGGGAAGTTTTGTGAGTGCGGCAAGCGGCGAGGGACTCTCCGCCATGTGGTCGAGCACGCGCTGCGCCGTTGCAGGTCCAACGCCGGGCAAGAGATGCAGGATGCGAAAGCCGGCGACGCGGTCGCGCGGGTTCTCGATGAAGCGCAGCAGCGCCAGCATGTCCTTGACATGCGCGGCGTCGAGGAATTTCAGCCCGCCGAACTTGACGAAGGGGATGTTGCGGCGGGTCAACTCGATTTCCAGCGGACCCGAATGCGAGGAGGTGCGGAACAGCACCGCCTGGTGCTTGAGCAGCGAGCCCTGCTCGCGATTGGCCAGGACCTGCTCGACGATGTAGCGCGCCTGCTCGGCCTCGTCGCGCACGGCGACGAGCTGCGGCTTGTGCGAAGAGGTGCGGTCGGTCCAGAGATTCTTGGTGAAGCGCTCCCGTGCAAGGCCGATCACGCCATTGGCGGCCGCCAGCACTGCTTGCGTCGAGCGATAGTTGCGGTCCAGCGTGATGATCTCGGCGCGCGGCGAAAAGCTTTGCGGGAACTCGAGGATGTTGCGCACGGTGGCGGCGCGGAACGAATAGATCGACTGCGCATCGTCGCCGACTACGGTGAGGCCTCGGCCCTCCGGCTTCAGTGCCAGCAGGATGGTCGATTGCAACCGGTTGGTGTCCTGATATTCGTCGACCAGTACTTGATCGAAGCGGCCGCCGATCTCCTCGGCGATGCCAGCGTCGCTCATCATCTGCGCCCAATAGAGCAGGAGGTCGTCATAGTCGAGCACGTGCTGCGCCTGCTTGGCCTCGACATAGGCCGCAAACAGCCGCTTCAGCTCCGAAGACCAGCCCGCGCACCAGGGATAATGCTGGCCGAGCACCTTTTCGATCTCCAGCTCGGCATTGACGCAGCGGGAATAGATCGACAGGCAGGTGCCCTTCGCTGGAAAGCGGGTTTCGGTTCGCGACAATCCGCAGTCATGCCGCACCAGATTCATCAGGTCTGCTGAATCTTCGCGGTCGTGGATGGTGAAGGCCGGATCGACGCCGATCCGCTCGGCATATTCGCGCAAGAGCCGCGCGCCGATGCCGTGGAAGGTGCCGGCCCAGCTCAAGGCATCGCGCATGATCGCGGCGTTGTTCTCGCCGAGCACTTTTCTGGCGATCCGCTCCACGCGGGCGGCCATCTCGGCGGCCGCGCGGCGCGAAAACGTCATCAGCAGGATCCGGCGCGGGTCGGCGCCCGCGACGATCAAATGCGCGACCCGGTGGGCGAGCGTGTTGGTCTTGCCGGAGCCGGCTCCGGCAATGACGAGGAGGGGGCCGCCGATGGTGCTGCCATCAGCCACGCCATGCTCGACGGCGCGGCGCTGCTCGGCATTCAGCGTGTCCAGATATGTCGTAGTCGCCACGAATCGCCCCGGTGAAAGCCGCAGATTCCGCGATCCGGCCGCGATCCGCAATGCGGCTGGACGGGGCGCGATTTAGGATCTAGGGGAGAAGCTCGACCTTGGTTCCAGCCTCGTGCCCCCTAAATGACCGACCAAGATACCGACCAGTTCGAGATGCGCCGGCTGGAGTCGCTCAGCAACACCATTTTCGGTGTCGCCATGACTCTGCTCGCCTATAGCCTGCCCAAGGCCGACGAGCTCAAGACGGCGCCGACCTGGAGCGATCTCGACCATCTCTATTCCGGACGCGTGGCGGGCCTGATCCTGACCTTCGTCGTCGCCGGCGTGTTCTGGATCAGTCATCATCGTCGCCTTGCGCGCCAGCCCGAGGCCGGCCGAGGTGTGGTGCTGCTCAATCTCGTCTTCCTGCTCTCGATCATCCTGCTGCCGGTCACCAACGGACTCTATGGCAGTTACCGGCTGAGCAGTGCCGTTGCGGTGCTCTATGGCCTGCATCTGACCGCGATCGCGAGCCTCAATGCCTGGCTCTGGTGGCTTGCGTCCCGTGCCGGCCACCGTCACGAGATTGCCGGCGCGATCTTTCCAGTGCTGGTGTTCGTGCCGGGCACGCTCGTGGCAGTGGTCGCGCCGGAATATGCGCAATTCGTCTGGTTTCTCGCCTTCGGAGCGTTATTGATGCGCCGGTTCGTGAAGGGGAATCCGGCCAGAAGCGCTTGAGGACGTCATCCCTCGGCCGCTGTCGTGCCAAACCCATCGGCCGGAAGGAAAAGCTTGATCGGGCGGATTTCGTAGACCGCGCTCGGATTGACCCTGCGCAGTTCCCGCGCGGCGGCGATCGCGCCGGCCTCGTCCGAAAACTCCATGATGTAGAAACCGAGCAGTTGTTCCTTGGTTTCGGCAAAAGGTCCGTCCAGCACCCTGCCCACGCCGGGGCCGCGCAGCGTGCGGGCCTTCCCGGTCTGGTCGAGCCGTGCCGCGGGTCCGAAATGTCCCCTGGCTTTCAAGGGTTCTTGGACCTCGCGAAGCCCCTTCATGACGGCGGCGTCCTCGTCTTTCGTCCAGGACATGACCTCGCTTTCCACGTGATAGGCCAGGATGGCGTAGAGCATCGTCACCTCGCTTGTTTTCCGCCTTTGCCGGTTCAAGGACGGATGACGGCCGATGAATCCGACAATCCTCGATCTGGAAATATTTTAACCGCCCCCGCCGTCAGGACTCGCTCAGCACCTGCTTGACGAGCCGCTCGCGCAATCTGGCGAGCTCGCCGCTTGCGGTCATTTCTTCGATCACCTTTCCGACCTTCGGCACGAGGTCGCGGTGGCGTTCGTGCAGATAGTGGTAGATGTCGATACGTTCGAGTGGCGGCGAAAGCGGATAGATCCGTGCCTGCAGGTTGAGCTTGCGCACGGCGACGAGCCCGCTGAACAGATCGGTGACGATCACGTCGAAGCGGTCAGCGTCCAGCATCTGGATCAGGCTCTCAAGGTTCGTGGTCGCGGTGACGCGGCCAAATCCATGCGTGCCGTTCTCCGAGGAACCGACGCCCCGCACGATGCCGATGCTGTAGTCCTTGATCGAATCCCAGCCGGCGACGTCAAAACGAAGCTTCGTGGCGAAGACCGCCGGCTCGATATAGTTGATCGCGGGCGTCACCCGGAGCAGCGTCGGGTAATCCTTGGACAGCGTGCCGATGCGCTGGATCTCGCCGTCGAGTTCGCCTGCGCTCGAAAGCGCGAGCGCGCGTTTTCCGGGCACATCCTCGAATTCGAGCTTGATGTTCAGCCGCGCATAGACGACGCGCAGCATCTCGCCGCCGACATACTGATCGGGAATGTTGGCGATCCGCGCCAGCCGGATGACCGACTGTGCCTGTGAGGGATGGGCGAACAGCAGCAATGCGCCAACAAGACATATCCGCCACATGATGCGTCTCCCGCTCGTCCTTGCTACCACTGGATTCATGGCCCGGTGCGATCTACCGCGGATGGTGATCGGCCCTGCGAATCACAACGGCCATCCGCCACCAGTGAGGCGGGGCCTACTCCGCACTTTGACCGATGACATTTTAGCACGCATGGTGCTAGTTTGCGGAGGCTTCCTGCGGCTGGGCACAAAAATTGACCCCCACAGACGAATCATCGTCCAGGATCTAGCAGGGAGGCTGCGCCCTTGGGGCGGGTCTTCCAGGGGAGGCCGAACTGTCGAACCGCGGCAGGCCGCAACGGGCCGACGCAGGATTGTCGCCATCTCGGGGGAGTGGTGCATGGGCAACGCAGGTGAGCACGATCCCAATCGCGGCCGCGCCATTGCGCCGGCGGCCGCGAATGAGGATCTGGTACGAATAGGGGTCCCGATCGGGCCCCCGCTGCCGCGCGTCTTCTCGTGGTTTCGCAGCGGCATCGGCCTGCGCCTGCTGTCCGCCGTGCTGCTGTTCTCCTCGATCGTGACGTTGACCCTGACCGCGCTTCAGCTCTATCTCGACTACGATCGCGAGATGGGCATCATCGAGACGCGGCTCAACGAGATCGGCCGCAGCTATCTCGGCAGCCTCGGCGAGAGCCTCTGGAGCCTCGACAAAAACCAGCTCGAGCTCCAGCTCAACGGCATCATGCGACTGCCGGACATCCAAGCGGTCGAGGTCCGCGAATTCGCCGATCGTCCGAAACCGATTCGGGTGGCGGTCGGCGAAAGCGGTGGCCGAGCGGTGGTGGCCCGCGACTATCCCATCGACTACGTCATGCAAGGCGAGAAGCACAGGATCGGCACGCTGCATGTCGAGGCGACGCTGACCGACGTCTACAGGCAATTGCTGAACCGGGCCCTGATCATCCTGGCGAGCCAGGCGGCCAAGACGTTCCTCGTCTCCCTCTTCATCATCTACATGTTCCATTTGCTGGTGACCCGGCATCTCGTCGCCATTGCCGAGTTCGTCAGCAAATACACGCTGGCGCGGCCGCAGCCGCCGCTGCGCCTGGAGCGCGGGCCGACGCACGAGGTCGACGAGCTCGACAAGGTGATCGATGCGTTCAATGCCATGAGCGCGAGTCTGCAGCGTGCTTATGGCGATCTGCGGCTCGCCAATACCAATCTGGAGCACGATCTCCAGGTCCGGCGGCGTGCCGAGGGTGATGCGCGCCGCAGCGAACAGCGCTTCCGCGACTACGCGGAAACCGCCTCCGACTGGTTCTGGGAGACCGGGCCGGATCATGTGTTCACTTATATCTCGGATCGCGCCGGCTCCTTCGGGATGGCGCGCGATCTCGTGATCGGCAGGCGGCGTCCCGACGGCGCAATCGATCGGGAGACCGAGCCGCAGAAATGGCGCGACCACATGGCTGCGCTGGAACGCCACGAGCCGTTCCGCAAGTTCGAGTATCGCGGCCGCGATGCAACCGGACGCATCAGGCATTTCAGCGTCAACGGCCGGCCGGTGTTCGACGCCGACGGTCGCTTCCTGGGGTATCGCGGCTCGACCACCGACCTCACCGACCAGCACGAGACCGAGGAGCGGCTGCGGCAATCGCAGAAGATGGATGCGATCGGCCAGCTCACCGGCGGCGTCGCGCATGATTTCAACAACGTGCTGACGGTCATCACCGGGACGATCGAGATCCTTCAGGAGGGCCTTGCGGACAAGCCGCAGCTTGCCGCGATCGCGCAGCTCATCGACGACGCGGCGACGCGCGGCGCCGAGATCACCTCCCAGCTCCTGACCTTCGCGCGGCGCCAGCCGCTCGACCCGCGGGAGATCGACGTCAACGGCCTCGTGGTCGAGACCGCGCGGCTGCTCAAGCCGATCCTCGGCGAGCACATCGAGATCGACGCCGAACTCGCTGACGATGCGTGGTTCGCGATGGCCGATCCGTCGCAGCTTTCCTCGGCGATCGTCAATCTCGCCGTCAACGCGCGCGACGCCATGCCGGGCGGCGGTAAGCTCACGCTTCAGACCGCCAATCGCGTGCTCGACGGCGTGGGCGAGTCCGGTGATCGCGAGATGGAGCCCGGCGAGTTCGTGATGATCGCGGTGGCCGATAGCGGCCATGGCATCCCCGCCGACATCCGCGACCGCGTGTTCGAGCCGTTCTTCACCACCAAGGGCGTGGGCCGCGGCACCGGGCTTGGGCTCAGCATGGTCTACGGCTTCGCCAAGCAGACCGGCGGCACGGTCGCGATCGACAGCGAGGAAGGTCGCGGCACGGTGGTGAAGCTGTTTCTGCCGCGCTCCGTCGGCCGGATGGCGAGCCAGGCCGGGCCCGTGGCCGCGCCCAGCGTGCCGCGCGGGCACGAGACGATCCTGGTGGTCGAGGACGATCCCCTGGTGCAGGGCTATGTGATCGCCCAGCTTGGCAGTCTCGGCTATCGGACGCTGGTTGCCAGCGATGGCGCGGCCGCGCTCGCGCTGGTCGGGCAGGGCATCAAGTTCGATCTCTTGTTCACCGACATCATCATGCCCGGCGGCATGAACGGACGGGAATTGGCCGAAGCGATCCGCGAGCGCCGTCCCGATGTGAGGGTGCTCTATACGTCAGGCTATACCGACGACGCCATCGTGCATGAGGGGCACCTCGATCCCGGTATCGCGCTGCTGAGAAAACCATACCGGAAGTCGGAGCTGTCGCAGATGATCCGCGAAGTGCTGACCGGCGGCCTGCCGCATTGATCCCGGCGCAAGACGACCGGCTTGTGCGCGAAAAACAAAAGGCGCGGCGGGGAAAACCCCGTCGCGCCCGATCTGTTGTCTCGCTGGTCCAGGGCTGAGAGCGCCCCGTTGCCAGGCTTCACGTCAAAGCCTAGCGGGCGATCCCAGCGAGGTGACAGCGCTTGAGATAAGACACTGGATCACCTCCTTTCGTTGGTTTCGGGAGACTCAATATAGGTCGAGATCGCGCGGCTGTTAAGGGGCGGAATTGTTGCCGCTGGCCGGGAATAAATCGCCAGCTCTGATGATCTCGTCGCGTGCTCAGTCGTCGTCTTCATCCGCGGCGGCGACGGCCGCGCCGTCCGTCTCTGCAAAACCCGCCTGCAAAACCTCCTCGCGCTTGTGGCGCAGGTGGGCGCGCAGGATGTGGGCGAGGCCCGTGCCGTCACGCCGCTGGAGCGCATTGAGGATCGCTTCGTGCTCCCTGACGGCGAGTGCCCAGCGCCGCGGCGTCATCGGCGTGACGTAGCGCGCGCGGCGAATGCGTGCCGTCACGGAATTATAGAGACTTGCGAGCACGGGATTGCCGGCTGCGGTGACGATGGCTTCGTGGATGGTGCGATTGCAGCGGTAGTACTGGATCAGATCGCCATCGCGATAATGCTGCGCCATCGCCGTTTGCGCGGCGCCAATCTCGTCGACCTCGTCCTCGGTGATGCGCTCGCAGGCGAGTTCGCCGGCGAGCGCCTCGAGGCCCTGGCAGACCTCGAAGAGGTCGCGCATATCCTTGTCGGTCAGCTTGGCCGCTCGCGAGCCGCGATGGGGCAGCAGTTGCACGAGGCCCTCCGCGGCGAGCACCTTGAGCGCCTCGCGCAGCGGCGTGCGCGAGATCTGGAGCCGCTCGCACAGTTCGCGCTCGGGTATCCGCGCGCCCGGCGGGATTTCGCCGTCGAGCAGGATGGCACGGATGCGGCTGACGACGTCCTCATGAAGCATGGGACAAGGCTCTATTTTGAATGCAAAAGTGAGTTTATAGACTTAAATATACAAAGTTCCAGCTTGAAAATCCCATATTTTGCATTCAAAAATGTAAAAAACAAAAGGGATGTGAGGAAATGGACCTCCAAGTCGCAGAGGCGGAACACCTCGTTTTCGAACGTGGGGACGGCATCGGGCGGATCATTTTCAACCGCCCACAGGCCCGCAACGCCTTCACCTTCGCCATGTATGAGCGGCTAGCCGCGATTTGCGAAGAAGCGAACAGCGATCATTCCATCAAGGTGCTGGTGCTGCGCGGTGCAGGCGACAAGGCCTTCGCCTCGGGCACAGACATCAATCAATTCCGCGAATTCAGGACGCCGCAGGACGCGCTCGATTACGAGAACCGGATCGATCGCGTGCTCACCACGCTCGAGCAATGCCGGGTGCCGACGATCGCGGCGATCAACGGCTTCTGCACCGGCGGAGGGGCGGGGATCGCGGCGGCCTGCGATCTGCGCATCGGCACGAAGAGCGCGCGTATCGGATTTCCCATTGCGCGAACGCTCGGCAATTGCTTGTCGATGTCCAACGTCAGCCGTCTCACCGCGATCATTGGGGCCGCGCGCGTCAAGGATCTGATCTTCACTGCGCGCCTCGTCGACGCCGCGGAAGCCGCAAGCCTCGGTCTGCTCAGCGAAATCGTCGAGGATGGTACGGCACTCGACAAGCGTGCCGACGAGGTCGCGCGCCTGCTCGCCAGCCACGCGCCGCTGACGCTGAGCGCGACGAAGCAGGCGGTGGCCCGCTTGCAAAAGCGGCTGACGCGGGAGGAGGGCGAAGACCTCATCCTGATGTGTTACACGAGCCAGGATTTTCGCGAAGGGCTCGATGCTTTCCTCAACAAGCGCGCCCCGCAATGGCGCGGCCAATAGGACGAGCCGATGAAAAAGGATCAATCGCACTCCACCGCTCGTGCCACGGGACCGCTGGCCGGCCTCAAGGTGATCGATCTCACCCATGTCATGGCCGGACCGACCTGCACGCTGATGCTCGCCGACATGGGCGCCGACGTCATCAAGATCGAGAAATGGCCGAACGGCGATGACACCCGCCATTCGGTGCCGCCGAAGATCGGCGACGAGGCCGCCTCCTTCCTGATGATGAACCGCAACAAGCGCGGCATCGTGCTGGATCTGAAGACCGCGGGCGGCAAGGAGGTGCTGCGACGGCTGATCGCGAGCGCCGACGTGCTGGTCGAGAATTTCGCGCCGGGCGCCATGGAGCGCCTCGGCTTCGGCTACGAGGACCTGCACAGAGAGTTTCCGGCGCTGATCTATTGCTCGCTTTCGGGCTTTGGCCGCACAGGTCCTTACAAGCACCGTCGCGGTTTCGATCTCGTCGCGCAGGCGATGAGCGGCATCATGAGTTTTACCGGCGAACGCCCCGACGGTCCGCCGGTGAAATGCGGGCCGCCGCTGTCCGATATCACTGCCGGCCTGCTCGCGAGTATGGGGATCCTTGCGGCCTACACGCATCGCCTGAAGACCGGCGAGGGGCAGTGGGTCGAGACCTCCCTCTATGAAGCAGCCCTGGTGCAGACCTATTGGCAATCGACGATTGCGCTGGCCGCGGGCACCGCGCCGCGCGCGATGGGCTCGGCGCATCCGCTCAACGCGCCGTATCAGGCCTTTGAAGCCTCCGACGGCTGGCTGGTAGTCGGCGGCGCCAACAAGAAGCATTGGCTGTTGATGCTGGAGGCGCTGGGCGCGAGCGAGCTCGCCGCCGATCCGCGCTTCGTCACCGGTGCCGACCGCATGGCGCATCTCAAGCAGCTCGAGGAGGTTTTGAGCGAACGCTTCCGCACCGGGACGCGGGCGCATTGGCTCGCGGCGCTGGATGAGAAGGGTGTGCCGTGCGGACCCGTGCACGACATGCTGGAAGCCCTGAGCGATCCGCAGACGCTGGCGCGCGAGATGGTCGTCGAGGTCGAGCATTCAACGCTCGGTCCGGTGAAGACCATCGGGCTACCCGTCAAGTTCTCGGAGACGCCCGGCAAGGTCCGTTCCGGCGCGCCCGTCTATGGCGAGCACACGCGCGAGGTGCTGGCGGAATACGGGTTCGACGAACAACAGATCGAAGCGCTGGAAAAACAGGGCGCAATCGTATCGGCGTCCACACCGCGCGAGGAACGAGTCGCCTGACCGGGCGTCGATACGACAAACAAGAACAACAGCCAAAAAGGCAAAAAATCGGAGGACATCATGCGTAGCACGTCAACATTTCTGCTTTCCGCAGCCGCGGTCATCCTCGCCGGCACGGTGCCGGCACTTGCGGCCTGGCAACCGCAGAAGCCGATCGAGTTCGTCGCCACGGCCGGGCCGGGTGGCGGCACCGACAATCTTGCGCGCGCGGTGCAGAACATCATCACCAAATACAAGCTGACGGAGCAGCCGATCGTCGTCGTCAACAAGGGCGGTGGCAGCGGTGCCGAGGGCTATGTCTACGGCAAGGTCTCCGCAGGCGATCCCTACAAGGTCATTTTCGGCACGTCGAATGCGTGGCAGCAGCCGCTCGTCTCCAAGGTCGCCTTCAACTACACCGACCTCACTCCCATTGCGGCGATGGCGCAGGACGAGTTTTTGCTCTGGGTCAAGCAGGACGCGCCCTACAAGACCGCGGGCGACTATCTGAAGGCGGCGGCATCGAGCGAATTCAAGATGGGCGGCGCGCAGTCAAAGGACACCGACGAGGTGCTGACCCGCATGATCGAGAAGGCCGGTCACGTCAAACTGACCTACATCCCCTTCAAGAGTGGCGCCGAGGCCGCCGTGCAGCTCGCTGGCGGGCACATCGATTCCCACGTCAACAATCCCAGCGAAAGCCTCGGACAATGGCGCGGCGGAACGCAGCGCCCGCTCTGCGCCTTCAGCCCGAAGCGGCTGCCGCAGGGTCCGAAGATCACCGCGACCGAAGGCTGGAGCGACGTTCCGACCTGCGTCGAGCAGGGCCTCGACATCAAGCAATATGAGCAGCCGCGCACGGTGTGGCTGCCTGGCAAGGTCACGCCAGACCAGACCGCGTTCTATGTCGACCTCATGAAGAAGGTGCAGGCGACGCCGGAATGGAAGGACTACATCGAGAAGACCTCCCAGGTCGACACGTTCCTGACCGGCGGCGACTTCGACAAGTTCATCAAGGAGGACCTCGAGCACCTCAAGCAGGTGGCGAGCGAGCAGGGCTGGCTCATCAAGTAAAAAGGCTAAGCTGCAATCCTGATGTCTCGTATCGGACTGGAGTCCTCGATGATATCGCGCCGCGCTCTTGAACTTTCGACCGCCATCCTCACCGGCAGCTTTGGTGTGGCGGTTGTCGTCTCCAGCCTCGACAACGGCATCGGATGGTCGAGCGCGGGTGTCGACGCCGGCACGTTTCCGTTCCTGACCGGTGTCATCATCGTTCTTGGCAGCCTCTACAATCTGGTGCGTGGCGCATTGCCGGCCGTGACGCTCGCGAGCGTTCCCGTGGCGATCACACCGACCGAGCTGCGCCGGCTCGCAAGCCTGTTCGTTCCGGCCGCGATGTTCGTTGCGGCCATCCCGCTGCTCGGGATGTATCTCGCCTCGGCCATCTATATCTTCGCGGTGCTCGCGATCCCCAGATATCAATCCGTGCCGCGTGCGCTCGCCATGGCGGCGGCGACAGCGCTCGCGCTCTACGTGGTGTTCGAGCGCATGTTCCAGGTCACGCTGCCGCATGGCGCGCTCGCCGCCGCGTTCGGGTTCTGACGGAGAAGCCAATGGATAATCTCCAGGAACTCCTGCACGGCTTCACCATCGCGGTCACGGTGCCGCATCTGGTGCTGATGGTGATCGGCGTGCTGCTCGGCATTCTCGTGGGCGTCCTGCCGGGGCTGGGTGCGCCGAATGGCGTGTCGCTGCTCTTGCCGCTGACCTTCGGCATGCAGCCGGTGTCGGCGATCATCCTCCTCTCCAGCATGTATTGGGGCGCGCTGTTCGGCGGCTCCGTGACCTCGATCCTGTTCAACATCCCCGGGGAGCCATCGTCGGTGGCGACCACCTTCGACGGCTATCCGATGGCACGCGACGGACGGCCGACGACGGCACTCGCCACCGCCTTCGGCTCGGCCGCGTTCGGCGCGCTGGTCGGCGTCATCCTGATCACCTTCCTGGCCTCATGGGTGGCGCAGGTCGCGCTCGCCTTCGGGCCGCCGGAATATTTTGCGGTCTATTTCCTCGCCTTTGCGAGCTTCGTCGGCATGGGCGGCGCGGCGCCGATCAAGACCGTCGTGGCGCTCGCGATCGGTTTTGCGATCGCTGCGATCGGCATCGACACCGTCTCCGGCAGCGTGCGCCTCACCATGGGCGTCGACGAGCTCGTCAAGGGTGTGAGCTTCGTCGTCGCGGTCATGGGCCTGTTCGGCATCGGCGAGCTCCTGGTCGCCGTCGAGGAGGAGGTTCATGCCCGCGCGGTCTCCTCGAAGATCGACTGGGGCGAGGTGTTTCGCGCGGTGGCGCGCCTGCCGCGGCATGGCATTGCCTTGCTGCGCAGTGCTGCGATCGGATGCTGGATGGGGATCACGCCGGGCGGGCCGACGGCGGCGTCCTTCATGAGCTACGGCATCGCCCGGCGCTTCTCACGCCGCGGCCGGCATTTCGGCACCGGCGAGGTCGAAGGCATCATCTCGCCGGAGACGGCCGATCATGCGGCGGGCACCAGCGCATTGTTGCCAATGCTCTCGCTCGGCATTCCTGGCTCCGCCACTGCGGCAGTGATGATGGGTGGGCTGATGATCTGGGGGCTCAATCCCGGACCGATGCTGTTCGTCGACCAGAAGGATTTCGTCTGGGGCCTGATCGCCTCGATGTATGTCGGCAACATCGTCGCCGTCGCGCTCGTCCTGCTCACCGTGCCCGTCTTTGCCGCCCTGATGCGCATCCCCTTCGTCGTCATCGCGCCGCTGATCGTGATCATCTGCGTCGTCGGCGCCTATTCGGTGTCGAACTCCTATCTCGACGTGGTCATGATGCTCGGCTTCGGGATCGTCGGCTATCTCTTCAAGAAGCTGTTCTATCCCTTGGCACCATTGGTGCTCGCGATCGTCATCGGCGACAAGGCGGAGGACGCATTCCGGCAGTCGATGCTGATGTCCAAGGGCTCGCTCGGAATTTTCTTTGCCAACCGGCTGGTGACGTGTCTGGTGGTGGCCGGCATTGCGCTGTTGCTGCTTCCGCTCGTGCTGCAGCTCACGCGTCTCTGGCGCAAGCCCACGTCCATTGCCGAGACGACAAGCCAGGAAAAGGTGATCATATGAACGCAAAGCCGCTTGTCGCATTGGCGATGGGAGATCCCGCCGGCATCAGCCCGGAGCTGACAGCCAGGCTCGCGGCGCTCGACGACATCCGCGCCCGTGCCCGGCTCGTCGTGATCGGCGACCGCCGCATCTTCGACGAGGGCGCGCGCGTCGCCGGCGTTACTCCAGAGCTGAAGACGGTGGAGCAGGGCGCTGATTTTCGCGCGGCGGAGGGCGATGCGCTGTTTGTCGATTTTGGCCATCTCGCCCCCGCGGAGGTCGAACGTGGTGTTGCGAGCCTTGCCGGGGGCAGGTTCGCGCTGGCAAATTACCGCCACGCGCTCGAGCTTGGCCGCGATGGCCGCGTCGATGCGGTCTGCTTCACCCCGTTCAACAAGCAGGCGATGCGGCTTGCGCGCGCCGACTATGACGACGAGATTGCGTTCTCGGCGGAAGTCGCCGGGCTCAAGACCGCGGCGAGCGAGTTCAATGTGCTGGGCCAGCTCTGGAACGCGCGGGTCACCTCGCACATTCCGCTGAAGGACGTCGCGGCGCGATTGTCCGTTGAGCGCATCCATCGCGCACTGAAACTGACCGACAGCTGCATGCGCAACGCCGGCTTTGCGCGGCCGCGCATTGCGGTCGCCGGGCTCAACCCGCATGCCGGCGACGGCGGCAATTTCGGTCGCGAGGAGATCGACATCATCGCGCCCGCGGTCGAAGTCGGCCAGCGCGAGGGTATCGCCGCCGAGGGGCCGTTCCCGGCTGACACGGTGTTTCTGCGTGCAAAGAACGGTGCCTTCGATGCGGTGCTGACGATGTATCACGACCAGGGACAGATCGCGATGAAGCTCATGGGCTTTGATCGCGGCGTAACCCTCCTCGGGGGCTTTCCGTTTCCGATCTGCACGCCCGCACACGGCACCGCCTACGACATCGCGGGCCAGGGGATCGCGTCCACCGGCGCCAGCCGCGCCGCTCTCCTGCTCGCCGCCGAGATGGCCGGCCGTCGCGGCAGGGCGGAGGAGGTGCGGGCCGCAGCGTCCTGACATGGCGGCGCGCGATGGAGCTCGGCTGTTCGCAACGCCAAAAGGCGGGGTCTGGACGGTTGAGGCGCCCGGCGCGGCGTGTTAGGGGATGCCTCAATGCGGGTGTAGCTCAATGGTAGAGCAGCAGCCTTCCAAGCTGAATACGAGGGTTCGATTCCCTTCACCCGCTCCAATGATTTCAATGACTTAGCCTGCGAGTGCGCCTAAATTCCAACAAGTCGGGCTGAACGCTTCCGACCAAGTTCTGGCGGCCTGTTCGCGATGGTTCGTGCCATGAAGGTCGAGTTCAATCTCGGGCGAGTGCTCAGGCATTCTGGCCGCGCTTCTTGATGCGCTTCAACTGGGCCATCTGCGTGATGCTGGGCTTCGACGTTCTGATGCTGAAGGGCGCTGCTGCAACCGCAATTGGCTGGGCAGGACACTCGCTTGTAGCTGTCAGCCCATAGCGACTTCTGACGAAGCTCTCCCCGCAACTGCAACGACGGATTTTCTCGCACCAGATTTCCTCAACGGAGGCGGTCGCGCGCATCCCGCAGTTCTCACACTCCCCAAAGGACCGAGAAGCCGATGAGGCCCAGACAAAAAGAAAGACCGCCTGCGTTGCCACAAGCGGCCCAAGTCTAGGGAGGAAACGCCCAAGGAGGGCGTGCGATAGCGGGAGCGCTACCGCACGCCCTGTAGATAAGACGATCGCGATCGCGGCTCAATTGGAACTCGGCAAGTATCGGTCATCCAAACGGGTAACGGACCTATACAAAGGTTTACGTGCCCGCCCTTACAGCCGATCCGTCTCGGCTCACGTCTGCTTAGTGTCAAACGCCATCCGGAACTGCCCCCTTTGCGTCATGAAGAACTGCCCCCACCCTCGGGTTCATGATGTCGGTTGAAGGTTGGCTCCGCCGCTGACGGGACGGAGGGAGGCGGAGCCGACCGGAGGGCCGTCAGCGGCGGGCGGCTTGATGAGGCCGCTCTTTCGCTTGGCGCGGAGCCGGTAGCTGTCGCCGCGGATGGTCAGCACGTGGCTGTGGTGCAAGAGCCGGTCGAGGATCGCGGTGGCGACCACTGGATCGGCGAACACTGTGCCCCATTCGGCAACGCTGCGGTTCGACGTGATCAGCATGGCGCCGGTTTCGTAGCGCCGGCTGACCAGCTGGAAGAACAGATGCGCCGCGTCAGGCTCCAGCGGCAGATAGCCGAGCTCGTC